>CALLZN010000175.1 GCA_937858895.1 uncultured bacterium
TAGCAGCGCGCTGCAAGACCGGCCGCACGCGGCTGACGCGGGTGACACGCTGACGATCGCCCTCGTCGGCGACGCCGCCTCGATGCTGCCGATGGTCGGGCAGAGCGTGAACGGCTCGATGATCTACGACTTGCTCGTCCCACCGGTGACGACGAGCGACTTCGTCGATGGCCGCATCGTCTTCAAGCCCGGCATCGCCAAGTCCTGGTCCTGGAACGAAGACCGGACCGAGCTGACCTACGAGCTCAAAGAGGACTGTGTCTGGGACGACAACTCGGGCAAGGTCGTGACGGCCGAGGACATCCGCTACAACTATGAACTCATCGGCGACCCCGAGGTCAAGAGCCCGCGCCAGAGTCACGTCGAGCGCATGGATCCGAAGCAGCCGATCGAGGTCCTCGGCGACTTCAAGTTGCGCTTCCGCTTCCAGTATCCCTACAACGAGCAGAGCATGCTCGCGCACGCGGGCTTCAACATCTCGCCGAAGCACCTGCTCGAGACTTTGGATCGCGCATCGCTCCTGTCGTCGGACCTGAGCAAGAAGCGCGCGGTCGGGCACGGGCCCTTCCGCTTCCTCAAGTGGGAGCCGAAGCAGTCGGTCACGATCGTGCGCAATCCCAAGTCGAAGACCTACGCCGTGCCCTACTTGCGCCGCATCGTCTTCAAGGTCATCCAGGAATACCAAACGCAGCTCGTCGAGCTCAAGAAGGGCGGCATCGACATGATGGAGGCCGTCCAGGAGAAGGACATCGAAGAGGTGCAGTCTTGGGGCAACGTCAAGCTCTACGAGCGCGGCTATCGCTTCCTCGACTACGTGGCTTGGAATGCGCAGAACCCGCTCTTCGAAGACAAGAATGCGCGCCGCGCGCTGACGCTCGCGATCGACATCGAGCGCATCATCAAGACCATCTTGACCTTCGGTGGCAAGACCTACGCGACGAAGGCCTACTCGACCTTCACGCCCGAGCTCGCCGACTTCCGCGTTGCCGACCTGCAACTCCTGCCGCACGACCCGGCGAAGGCCAAGGAGCTGCTCAGAGGCCTCGGCTGGAAGGACAGCGACGGCGACGGCATCCTGGACAAGGACGGCAAGGCCTTCGAGTTCGTCCTCGTGACGAACCAGGGCAACCCGCGGCGGGCCGATGCCTGCGTCCTGATCCAGGAGGATCTCAAGAAGATCGGCATCAAGGTCAATCTCGAGCAACGTGAGAGCGTGACCTTCTTCGACGACCTCAGCAAGAAGCAGTACGACGCGGCGCTCGCCGGATGGTCGGCTTCGCTCTTCCCCGATCCCTCGAACGTCTGGGGCAGCGCCACCGAGACCGAGACACGCCTCTTCAACTTCACTGCCTACTCGAACCCGCGTGTCGACGAGCTGATCGCGAAGGGCCTCAAGTGCAAGGACGGCCAGGAAGAAGCCAAGATCTGGCAAGAGATGCAGCGCCTCGTCTACGAGGACCAGCCCTACACCTTCCTCTACTGGAAGACGTCCACCGTGCCGTTGCAGAAGCGCTTCCGCGACTACAAGCCCAACGTCCTCAGCGTCCTGCACGGCATCGAGAACGTCTGGGTGCCGAAGGCCGAACACAAGTCGAAGAACTGAGTCCGGGCTAGCTAGCGATGTTTGGCTATGTGTTGCGCCGCCTGCTCGGCGCCATCCCGATGATCCTGCTCGTCGCCTTGGGCCTGCGCGCCCTGATGGCCCTCGTGCCGGGCGATGCGTCGGCGCTCTGGATCAACCCCGACATGCCGGTCGATCAGATCGCCAGGATCCGGGCCGACTTCGGCCTCGACCAGCCTTGGTACGTGCAGTTTTGGCGCTGGTTCGTGCAAGTGCTCCAGGGCGACTTCGGGATGTCGCTCGCCCAGTTCAAGCCGGTCACCGAGATCATCGGCGACGCCCTGCCCAACACCTTGCTCTTGAGCGGCGCGTCGATGCTCGTGATCTTCGTCGTCGGGATGACGATCGGGGTCGTGTCTGCGATCAAGCAGTACAGCCTCACCGACAACGTGCTGACGGTCTTGAGCTTCATTCTCTACTCGATGCCGGGCTTCTGGCTCGCCCTCATGCTCATTCTCGTCGTGAGCGAGTTGTGGCCGTCGTGGCCTTCGAGCGGCATGGTCGGGAACGACCTGCTCGACAAGATGGCGGCCATCGAGGAGGCGAAGATGCTCGGCGAGACGACCGACGTGAGGATCGGCTTCTTCGAGAAGGCCTGGGATACGACGCGCCACCTCGTGTTGCCGGTCATCGCGCTCGGGCTCGCGTCGGCGGCGAGCGTCGCTCGCTACACGCGCAGCTCGGTGCTCGAGGTCGTGCGTCAGGACTACGTGCGCACGGCGCGCGCCAAGGGTGTGGCCGAGCGCAAAGTGATCCTGCGCCACGTGCTGCGCAACGCCTTGCTGCCGGTCATCACGATCCTCGGCCTCATGTTGCCCTTCCTGGTCTCGGGGGCCGTGCTCGTCGAGTACGTCTTCGGCTGGCCCGGTATGGGGCAAGAACTCGTTGGCTCGGTGGCGCAGCGCGACACGACGTTGCTCGTCGCTTGTGCGATGCTCTTGAGCTTCATGGTCATCCTCGGCAACCTCGTCGCCGACGTCCTCTACGGCTTCGCCGACCCGCGCATTCGCCATGACTGATCCAGCGAAGATTGCCGGGAAGGGCCGCGCGGTGAAGACCAGCGCCACAGGCTTCGCGGCGTGGCCCATCGCGCGCCAGCTCCTTCGTGGCCCGCGCGTGCTTGGAGCGACGCTGCTCATGCTCTTCTTGTTGCCGCCCATCGCGCTCGTCTTCGGCGTCGCGTCGGGCAGCCTGGCGAGACAGATCGAGGCCGCCGGCGGCTTCACGTCGTGGGTGTGGTCCTTCTGGAACGTGTCGGCGCTCTTGACCCTCGTCGTGAGTCCGGCGCTTGCTCTCTTGCTCGGCCGCAAGCGGCTCGCGGGACCGCGTGAGGGCAAGAGTCAGTGGCGGCTCATGAGCGAACGCTTCGTGCGTTCCCCGATGGCGCACTGGGGCCTCTTTGGCGTCGTTCTCCTGTATCTGCTGCTCTTCTTGGCGCCCTTGCTGGCACCTTACGGCTACGCCGAGATCCGCGACGCCGCCAACCTCAAGCTCACGGGGCCACTGCGCGAGGGCTACCTGCTCGGCAGCGACCAGTACTCGCGTGATGTCTTCTCGCGCATCCTCTACGGCTCGCGCATCAGCCTCACGATCGGCTTCGTCGCGGTCAGCCTCTCGATCTCGCTCGGCCTGCTGCTGGGGCTCGTCGCCGGCTTCTTCGGCGGCTTCATCGATGGGCTCCTGATGCGCTTCGTCGACTATCTTTTGTCGATCCCACGCCTCGTGTTGCTCCTCGTCGTGATGGCGCTCTTCCGAGACGCTGTGCCCTCCGAGTTCCGGGTGCACGTCATGGTCGTGATCCTCGGCGTCACGGGTTGGATGGGCACCTGCCGTATCGTGCGGGGTGAAGTCTTGAGTCTCAAGGAGCGCGACTTCGTCCAAGCCGGACGTGCGCTCGGCTACTCGAACCTGCGCATCATGCTGCGCCACATCGCGCCGAACTGCCTGGCGCCGGTCATCGTGGCGGCCACGCTCGGTATCGGCGCGACCATCCTCGTCGAAGCGAGCCTGAGCTTCCTCGGCCTCGGCGTGCCCGAGCCCATGCCCTCGTGGGGCAAGATGGTCGCCGAAGGAAAAGAGTACCTGACGAAGGCCTGGTGGATGACCGTCTTCCCCGGCTTCACGATCGTCGCGGCCGTCCTCGCCTTCAACCTGCTCGGTGATGGCTTGCGGGACGCGCTCGACCCGCGCTCGACGGGAACCGCAAAGGTCGACACCACGAAGGTCGACGCCGAGCAGGACGAAGACAGCGCCGCCAAGGACGCAGAGGCCGCCTGAGGCGCCATGGAAAGGACCGCAGCTATGACCGAAGTCCCCTTACTCGAAGTCTCGAACGTCAAGACGTACTTCTATACCGACGAAGGCGTCGCCAAGGCCGTCGATGACGTCTCCTATCGCATCGAGCGCGGCAAGGTGCTCGGCGTCGTCGACGAGTCGGGCTGCGGCAAGTCGGTCACGGCGCATGCGCCTGATCCCGAACCCGCCGGGCAAGATCGTCGCCGGTTCGATCCGCTTCGAAGGTCGCGATGTCCTGACCCTGTCGGACACCGAGATGCGGAAGATCCGCGGCAACGACATCTCGATGATCTTCCAAGAGCCGATGACGTCGCTGAACCCCGTCTTCACGGTCGGCGATCAGATCATGGAAGCCGTGCTCTTGCACCAGAAGAAGAACCGCGCCGAGGCGCGCGAGATCGCGATCCAGATGCTGAAGAAGGTCGGCATTCCGTCGCCGGAGACGCGCGTCGACGACTACCCGCACCAGCTCTCGGGCGGCATGCGCCAGCGCGTCATGATCGCGATGGCGCTCTGCTGCAACCCGAAGCTCTTGATCGCCGACGAGCCGACCACGGCCCTCGACGTGACGATCCAAGCCCAGATCCTCGACCTCATCCGCGGCTTGCAGCGTGACTTCGGCCTCTCGGTCCTCTTGATCACGCACGACCTCGGCGTCGTCGCCGAGACCTGCGACGACGTGGTCGTGATGTATGCGGGCAAGGTAATCGAAAGCGCGGATGTGCGGCGGCTCTTCCATGAGCATCGCCATCCGTACACCGAGGGACTCTTCCGCAGTCTGCCCGCGACCGGCAAGCCGCACGCGCGCCTGCAGGCCATCGAGGGCAATGTGCCGACGGCCTTCAATTTTCCTTCGGGCTGTCGCTTCCGCGATCGCTGCCCCCTCGCCGAGGAGCGCTGCGCCCACGAAGAGCCGCCGCTCGTCGAAGTCGAAGCCGGCCACCACGTTGCGTGTTGGGTCCGCGCACCGCAGTCGAGTCACGTGAGTCAGCAAGGAGCCGCAAGGTGAGTTCGATGCTCGACACGAAAACCCGTGGGCCCTCGTCCGCGGCAACGACCGCCCCGCTCTTGTCGGTGCGGGATCTCAAGAAGTGGTTCCCGATCAAGAAGGGACTCCTCAGCAAGGTCGTCGCCCACGTCAAGGCCGTCGATGGCGTGTCCTTCACGCTCGGCCGCGGTGAGACCTTGGGCCTTGTCGGCGAGTCGGGTTGCGGCAAGACCACGGTCGGTCGCACGATCCTCCGCCTCATCGAGCCGAGCGGCGGAGAGGTTCTCTTCGATGGGAAGCGCGTCTTCGACCTCGACAACAGCGAGATGCGGGCGCTGCGCGAGGACATGCAGATCATCTTCCAGGATCCCTACTCGTCGCTGAATCCGCGCATGACCGTCGCGGCCATCGTCGGTGAGGCCCTGCTCGTGCACAACATCGTCAAGACCAAGGCCGAGGCCAGGGACCGTGTTGCTTCGCTGCTCGAGCGCGTCGGCTTGAGTCCCAAGTATGTGAATCGTTATCCGCACGAGTTCTCGGGCGGTCAACGCCAGCGCATCGGCATCGCGCGCGCGCTCGCCATGCGGCCCAAGTTCATCGTCTGTGACGAAGCGGTCTCGGCCCTCGACGTTTCGATCCAGGCCCAGATCCTCAACATCCTGATGGACCTGCAAGAGGACGAGAGCCTCGGCCGGCCGAGCTTCCTCTTCATTGCGCACGACTTGTCGGTCGTGCGCCACATCAGTCGGCGTGTTGCGGTCATGTACCTCGGCCAGATCGTCGAGCTCGCGCAGACCGAAGAGCTCTTTGCAGCGCCGTCGCATCCTTACACGCGCGCCCTGCTCTCAGCGATCCCGGTGCCCGACCCCGACAAGAAGCCCCAGCGCATCCTGCTCGAAGGCGATGTGCCGACGCCGATCAATCCGCCATCGGGTTGCCACTTCCACACGCGCTGCCCCGAGGTCATGCCGCGCTGCAGGATCGAGGAGCCGCCGGCCTTCAAGATGAGCGCGACCCACGCCGCGCAGTGCTGGCTCTACGAGGGCAAAGCGCCGGTGTCGCCGGTCGGCATGGCGCTCGGCTTCGAGGTCTGACGTGCCTCCGTCCCAGCGGGTCTTCGCCTTCGTCTGCTGCTTGGCGGCGCTCGCGTCGCCGCGGCTCGCAACGGCGCAAGGCGATCCTGGTGACCGCGGCGAGCAAGCCGGCGCGGACGTCGCTGACTTCGCGCTCGGCAACGGCATCGAGGTCCTGATCGAGCGCGTGCCGGGGGCGAAACACGCTGGGCTCTTCTGCTTCATCAAGCAGGGCTTCAGCGAAGACCCGCCCGGACGCGTGGGGCTCGCGCACTTCGTCGAACACCTCGTGATGACCGCGCGCACCGACGAGCGCGAAGGCTGGGATGCTCTGCGCTGGTCGCGGAAGCGTCGCATCGCCAACGCGATGACGCGACCGCGCTACACGGTCTACTTTTCGGTCGGTGAGCGTGCACAGATCTCGGCTGACGCTCGGCGCTTCGCCGACGTCTTGCGGGGCAAGCTCGAGATCAGCCAAGAGCTCGTCGACCGCGAGCGTGGTCGCCTGCTGATCGAGATCGCGAACATGACCGAGCAGCGACCCGGCGCGGCCCTGCAGTGGCGGGCGCGCGCGCTCGCTCTCGAAGGGAGTCCCGAAGGGCGGGTCGGAATCGGCCTCCGCCAGGACGTCGCCAAGCTCGACATCGCTGCGCTGCGTCGCGCGATCCAGCGGACGCACCGGCCGGAGCAATGCTTGCTCGTCCTTTGCGGCGATGTCGATCCCGCGGTCGATCGGCCTTTCTTGGAGCAGGTCTTCGCTTCGATCGAGGCGAAGCCCATGGCTGAGCCGGTGGCAGGCGAGGCGAGCGACACAAAGCTCAAGGACGCGGTCGCGCCGCACCCGCGGGCGGGAGCGCCCTTCGCGGTCCTCGCCTATCGCGCGCCGGCCTTTGGCGACGCCGACTTCCCGGCCTTCTGCCTCGCTGCGTTCTGGCTCGGTCAGCGCGCCAACATGGCCTTTCGTCCGCGCGGGCGTGAAGTCGAGGCAGGGCTCTGGCCAGCGCTCTACGCCATCCTCGACGAACCACGCGTCGCCTACTTCGGGCGCCGCGGCACCTCGGGGCAAAGCGACGAAGTCGCGCTGCGCGAAGAGTTGCGCGCCTTCATCGACACGAGCCGGAAGGCGGCCAAGGAGCGTATCGTCGCCGCTGCCTTGCCTTCGCTGAAGCGGCAGTACGAGCAACTCCTCTTGCCACGTATCGACATGGTCGCCGTCGAGGCGGCCGTGCAAAAGGCAGAGCAAAGCAGTCCCGAGGCCTCGAGCGCCGCCGCGCGCTTGCGTGCGCAGGTGGCGCTCTTGCGCATCGCGGCGAGTCCCGAGGGGATGTATCGCACGGGTCTCGCGCGCGGGGTGGAGCGCATCCTCGGCTTTCCGAAGGACCTCATGCAGCGCCTCGAGGCGACGACGGCTGGCGACGTGGTCCGCGTGCTCGACCAGCACTTCGCCTTCGAGCGCGCGGCTTTTGCGGCCGCCTTACCGATGTCAGCCAACGCTGGCGAAGCCATCAAGAACGGCGAAGCGCAAAAGAACGGCGACGAGGCCAGCCGCACTGGCAAGTGAGCGACAACGGTCATGACCTGGAACCTGCGCTTTTGGCGGCGGCGTGATGACGATCCTGAGGAAGCGGCGCGCTTCGAGGCAGCCCTGAGCGCGGCCATGATCGCGCACGGCATCCACGAGGCCTTCCGCGAGACCTTGCGGCGCCTCGTCCACGAGGACTCGAGTTCGTGGCGGCGTTGCTGCGGCAGCGGCTGCGAACCCTGCGTCCTGCAGTTCGAGCGCGCGGTCGACGCGGTCCGCGCCGCCCTCGAGAGCGATCGCGCGCCATGATCCCGCTCGAAACGGCCGATGCGGCGGTCGCGGAACTCTGGCGTCGTTCGCGGTCCGAGCGTTCGTCCGCGACGCTGCTCCTGCGCGCCTACTTCAAGGAGCACGAGCTCAAGCCTCGCCAGCAAAAGCGCATCAAGGAGCGCTTCCACCGCCTGCTCGCCGGACGGACCTGTATCGACGCCGCCCTCGAGGTCGCTGCACCTGCCGGCATCGTCGAGAGCCTCGAAGGCCCCGTGCGGGTCCTCACTTCGCGGGTCCTCGATGGCGAGCTCTCGGCGAAGGAGGCGAGCCGCGCCCTCGCGTGGATCGATTGGAAGCGCGTCGCCACCTTCACGGCTTCGATCGAGGCCATCGAGGATCCGGTTCGGCGCGTCGAAGTCGCAGCCTCGCTGCCGCGCTGGCTCGCGGCGCGCATCGTCGATCGCTTCGGTGACGAGGCTATGGCGCTCGCTCGTGCGCTGGCCGGCAAGGCGCCGCTGACCCTGCGCGTCAACACCCTGCGCTGCACGGTCGATGCTTGTCGTGCGAGTCTCGAGCGCGAAGGAATCCGCACGCGCAAAGTCGACCACGCGCAGCACGGCTTGGAGGTGCTGGGGCTTGCCCAGCTCTTCCGTTCTTGGGCCTTCCAGCACGGCTACTTCGAGATGCAGGACGAAGCGAGCCAGCTGGTCGCCGAGCTCGTCGCCCCGCCGCCCGGCGGCCTCGTCGTCGACGCTTGTGCCGGGGCGGGGGGGAAGACGCTCGCGCTCGCTGCCCTCATGGAGGGACGCGGCACGCTCGTGGCGCTCGACGTGAGTTCGTCGCGCCTCGAAGAGCTGCGCCGGCGCGCGCGACGCGCGGGCGTCCAGAACCTCCGCGTGCTGAAGATCGCGGCAGACAGCTTCAGCGACGAGGTCGAGGCCTTGCTCGGGAAGGCCGACCGCGTGCTCATCGACGCGCCGTGCAGCGGCATCGGCTCGCTGCGCCGCAACCCCGACATGCGCGACCGCCTCTTCGATGGCGAAGGCGAGGTCACCCGCTTGCAAGCGATACAAGGCGAACTCTGTCGTCGCGTCGCGCGACGGCTGGCGCCGCGCGCGCGCCTCGTCTACGCGACGTGCACGGTCTTAGCCGAGGAGAACCACGCGTGCCTCGAGCGCGTCCTCGCCGAGCATCCCGAACTCGAAGTCGTGCGCGTCGCCGAAGTCCTCGGCGCTGCGCGCAGCGCGCCTTTCACGGATGCCTCGGGCACGTGGCTCGAGACGTTCCCGCATCGCCAGGGTTGCGACGGCTTCTTCGCTGGGGTTTTGCGGAAGCGCTGACCAGTCGCGGCGAGGCGGCAGGGCCGCTACGCCAAGCCGAGCTCGCGCATGCTTTTCGCCTGCGCATCCTGCGCGCTCAGGAGCGGCGCACCCTCGATGCGGTCGAGCGGCCAAGCGATGGCGAGGTCGGGATCGTCCCAGCGCAGGTTCAGGTCGCCTTGGGGCCAGTAGACGTCGGTGACCTTGTATTCGACTTGCGCGAGCTCCGAGACGACGAGAAAGCCATGGGCAAAACCCGGCGGCACCCAGAGCTGCTCGAAGTTGTCGGCCGAGAGATAGGCGCCGAACCATTTGCCGTGCTGGGGCGATCCCTTCCGCACGTCGACGGCGACGTCGAAGATCTCGCCCTCGACGCAGCGCACGAGCTTGCCTTGTGGCTTCTCGCGATTCAGGTGCAAGCCGCGGAGCGTGCCGTGCTTGGAGCGGCTGTGGTTGTCCTGTACGAAGGCGAGGTCGATGCCCGCTTCTGCATAGCGCTCGCGCTGCCAGGTCTCGACGAAGAAGCCGCGAGCGTCCCCGAAGACGCGCGGCTTGATCCGGAGGACGCCCGGCAGGTCTGTCGGCAGGAAGTCCGTCATGCCGCGTCCTCGAAGTCGAGGGCTCGAGCCATCATGCCTGCTGCCCCGTGAGCTGAAGGAAGAGGCTGCGCCCGAACTCGGCCCCCATGGCCTTGCGGTAGCCGGGCGGGAAGGGCACGTTGCGGTAGCACTGGATGCGGTCGAGCAAGGCCTCGTGGACACGGTCGGCGGTGCTCGCATCGACGGCTGCGCCCATGAGGCCGAGGTCCCCATAGTAGAGCGGCACGGCCTCGGAGCCCGTCACCGCCACGCGCAGGTCCGTCACCAAGCCGTCCTTGGTGGCGACGCCCATCGCGACGCCCATGACGGGATACTCGATCGTGTCGCGCGCGCGCAGCTTGAGGTAGTCGGTCGCGAGCGCCGTCGGCTCGACGTGGATGCGCACGAGGACTTCGTCGGCGGCCTTCTCGAAGCGCCGGGTGCCGTCGTAGGCAAAGAAGTCGCGCAGCTTCACGCGCCGCCCCGAGTCCGGACTGCGGAACTCGAGTTCGGCATCGTGAACCAGGAGGATGGGCGCGAGGTCACCCGAGTAGGTCGCGTAGCAGGTCTCTTTCTGCGGCACGACGAGGCAGACGTCGCCGTCGGCCTTCAAGCAGTAGCCCTTGCTCGCGCGCCAGAACTCCGACTGGTTGAAGTAGTAGCAGCGCGTGTCGAGCAGCAGGTTGCCGCCAACCGTGCCGAGGCGACGCAGCGGCGGCGAGGCGATGAGGCCTGCTGCCTTGGCGAGCGTCGGCCAGAGCGCGAGCACGCGCTCGTCACGCGCGACATCGTCGATGCGCGCGAGCGCGCCGATCGATGTGTCGTCGATGCTCGTGAGCTCGGCGACGCCGCCGAGGCCGATGACCTGCCGGCGCGCGTTGAGGCGGTTCTTGTAGTTGGGCAGGACATCGGTGCCGCCCGCCATGTAGTCGAAGGTCATGCCTTCGTCGCGCAGCTTCTGCGCCGTCGCCATCGCCTCGTCGAGCGTCGACGGCTGATGCAGTTCGAAGGGAGGCAGGATCACCGGCTGGCCCCCTGCGCTGCTGCCTTGGCGGCGCTCTTCTTTTGCTTCTGCAAGGCGCGCCAGATCTTGTCGGCCGTGATCGGCATCTCGTAGAAGCGGATGCCGATCGCGTCGAAGAGGGCGTTGGCGACCGCGGGCAAGGCCGGCAGGAGCGGACCCTCGCCGCATTCCTTGGCGCCGAAGGGACCCTCGGGGTCGTAGGTCTCGACGAGGATGGCGTGGATGTCCGGCGTCTCGGTCGAACTCAACATGCGGTAGTCGAGGAAGTTCGGGTTCTCGACGTTGCCCTTGTTGTAGTCGAAGGACTCGCAGAGCGCCTGGCCGAGGCCCATGTGCACGCAGCCTTCGATCTGCGCTTCGACCGCGAGCGGGTTGAGGGCACGACCGCAGTCGTGCGCGGCCCAGACTTCTTGAACCTTCGGTTTGCCGGTCATGAGGTCGACTTCGACCTCGACGACGAAGGCCTGGAAGCTGTAAGTCGGCGAAAGCCCCGCCGCTGCGCCCTTGTGCGAGCCGCCCATGGGCGGGGGACTCGAGTAGCAGCCGCTCGTCTGCAGAGCGCCGCGGTCCTTCATCGCCCGCCGCAGGGCTTCGACGAAGGGCACCCGCACCTCCCGGTTGGTCGCGTTGATCGCGTGCGCATCTTCGAGGACGAAGAGCTCGGGCGGATAGCCCGTGAGGTCCGCCGCGCCACCGATCACGAGGCTGCGCATCTCCTCGGCCGCCCTGCGCACGGCGTTACCGGCCATGAAGGTCACGCGCGAGCTGTAGCTGCCGAGGTCGATCGGCGCCGTGTCCGTGCTATCGCTGTAGACGCGACACTGACCGATGGGCACGCCGAGCACATCGGCCGTGATCTGCGCGAGCATCGTGTCCGAGCCTTGGCCGATCTCAGCCGCGAGGCTGTGGATCGTGATGCCGCCGTCGAAGTCGGCCTTCAAGTGGACGGTCGATTGCGGAATGCCATCCCAATGGATCGGCAGCGCTGAACCCGAGATGTAGAAGCCTCCGGCGATGCCGATGCCGCGGCCGAAGGGCAGCTTGCCGTGCTTGTCCTTCCACTTGGCCATCGCGCAGGCGCGCTCGATGCACTCGACGATGCCGTTCGTCGTGATGCGGAATTCGTTGATGGTCTTGGTGTAGGCCGGCAAGGCGTTGTCGATGCGGAACTGCGCCGGGTCGAAGCCCAAGTCATGCGCCGCCTCATCGAGCAAGACCTCGTAGGCAAAGCGCGTGTTGACGGCGCCGTGCCCGCGCATGGCCCCTGAAGCCGGACGGTTGCTGTAGACGCGGCGGCCGCGATAACGGAAGTTGTTGACGCGGTAGGGGCCGTTCGCGAGGACGCCGTTGTAGTAGGTCGTCACGACCCCGAAGCTGCCCCAAGCACCGCCATCGATGAGGGCGTCGATGTCCAGCGCCGCGACCTTCTTGTCGTGACCGATCGCGAGGCCGACCTCGATCTTCGACGGGTGCCGTCCGTGGTTGTTGTAGAAGACCTCTTCGCGATCGAAGAGGATGCGGACCGGGCGCCTGCACTTGCGCGACAGCAGCGCCGCGACCATCTCGTGCGGGAAGGGATCCGACTTGCCGCCGAAGCCGCCACCGACCGTCGGGCGGATCACGCGGATCCGGTGCATCGGCATCTCGAGCACCTTGGCGAGGGCTCGATGCAGGTAGTGCGGCACCTGCTGCGCCGACCAGACGGTCATGCGCTCGTCGGCGTCGTAGTGCGCGATGACGACAAGCGGCTCGGTGAAGGCGTGCTGGATGCCGGGGAAGCGGAAGCTCATGCGCTTCTTCCAGAGCGCGCGCTCGAACTCGCCGTCGACGTCGCCGAAGTTCTGCCGGACCTCTTTGTGGATGTTGGTGCCGCCGACCGTCTTCTTGTGGAGGCGGAGCTCCTCGGGCACTTCTTCGAGGCTGTCCTGGAGGTCGAGGAAGGCACGCAGCGGTTCGTAGTCGACGCGGATCGCGCGCAGCGCGGCGAGCGCCGTCTCTTCGTCGTCGGCCGCGACCGCGGCGACCCCGTCCCCGATGAAGATGGCCTTGTCGACGGCCAGGGCCGTCTCGTCTTGGCTCACCGGCAAAACGCCGAAGCTGTTGGGGGCCTCACGGCCCGTGAGGACGGCGTGCACGCCCGGCATGGCGAGCGCCGCGCTCGTGTCGATCGCCAAGATCTTGGCGTGCGGGTGCGGCGAGCGCAGGATCTTGCCGACGAGACAAGCGTTCGGTGCGAGGTCGTCGGTATAGAGCGCTTGGCCCGTCGACTTGCGCATGGCATCGATGAGCGGGATGCGTTTGCCGATCAGGCCGTGGCGCTGGACGGCGTCGTCGTGCGGGTGGAGCTTCTCGTGGCGATCGGAACTCACAGCGCGGCGCTCCTTGCGTCGGTCTCGTGTCGCGGGGCAGCGCGCATGCGTGCGGCTGCGACTTCGACGGCGTCGAGGATCTTCTTGTAGCCCGTGCAGCGGCACACATTGCCCGAGATGGCCTCGGCGATGCGCTGACGCGACGGCGCCTGCTCTTCGGCGAGCAACTCGTGGCAGGTCACGATGAAGCCCGGCGTGCAGAACCCGCACTGGCTGCCCCCGCACTCTGCCCACGCAGCGCTCAAGGGATGGAGTTCCGCTCCCTCGAATGCGAGCCCCTCGATGGTCTCGATGTTCTTGCCACTCGCTTCGTGAGCGAGGACCAGGCAGGACATGACGCTCTTGCCGTCGATGAGGACGTTGCAGCAGCCGCAGGTCCCCATGTCACAGCCACGCTTGGTGCCGACGAGGGCCAAGTCCTCGCGCAGCACATCGAGGAGAAGCGCGTAGGGTCGCGCGGCGACGACGTGGTCGCTGCCGTTGACGCGGAGATGGAGGACGCGCTTCTCGGGGCGCGCATCCGACGAGGTCGGCAGCGCGGACTCGTCCGAGGAAGTCATCGAGGCACTAGTCATGGAAGAGGAGCAGAGGCCGTGGGACAGGAGTGAAGGGCCTGATGCACGTGCAGCCTTGTGCGCAACGCGGTCATGAAGCACTTGGACGCAAGACGTGGCGGCACTGTCCTGCTCGCGTGTGAGCGAAGCCCGTGCTGCCTCGGCGCAAAGGCCACGACGAGCCAGATCATAACCTCTTAGATCATGACCTTGAAGTGCTCGCGAAGGATGTCGCGCAGCTCATAGAAGTCATGAATCTCGAAGCGCGGCTCCGTTCGACCCGGGCTGCGGCTGTGGCGCCCACTGCGCCGGTTCCAGACGGTCACGATGCCGAGCTCGTTGAAGGGTCGATGTCGTTGCGCGGATGGTCGCCGACGTACATCGTCCGCTTCGGATCGAGGTTCAGGGTCGTGAGCACCCGTGAGTAGAGCTTCGGGTTGGTCTTGTTGATGCCGATCTGGTCGGTGATGAAGATGGCGTTCGGCGTCAAGAACTCGTAGATGTGCAGACGTAGGATCTTCTCCGTCTGCTTGATCGTCATGCCGGCCGAGATGACGCCGCGCACGAGCGGCGTCGTCGAGAGCTGCTGCAGGACCTCGTAGACATCGTCATAGACCTTGAGGTCGCGGAACTTGGTGTCGTGGTAGGCGGTCATGCCCGCAGACACCAAGATGCTCGGATTGAGGCCGCGCGTCGCCTCTTCGGGAAGGCGCAGCAGCACCTTGTCGAAGTGCTTGTCGTAGTTCGACGTGAACTCTTCGATGACCTCTTTGAGTTCCTGCATCAAGGTTTCGCGGTCGCTACGCAGACCGACCTTGAGCATGGCGTCGACGGCGTTGCGCCGCGCCTTCTCGGCGAAGACCGAGGTCGAGAAGAGCGTGTCGTCGATGTCGAAGAAAATCGCGTCGAGACCGACGTCCGTGCTCATGCTCTCTCCCTCACCCCCCGCATGGCCTCGAGCTCAGCGCGTGCCGTTCTCGAGCAAGGCGTTTGCGCGATCGCTGACGTTGATGATCTCGGCCTTGACGAGGACCATGAGGCTCGAGTTTTCGTCGACCTGGCCCTCTTGCTTGAAGAAGAACGAGATCAGCGGCAGGTTCGCGAGCCACGGCACTTGGGCGCGCCGCTCCTTGGTCAGGATCTGATTGAGGCCACCGATGAGGACCGAGCCACCATCGGGAACCGTGACCGTCGTGGCCGTGCTCCGCACGGTCATCTGCGGGAACTGGATCGTGACCGGCAGAGTCGAGCCGGAGAGCGACGTCGTGAAGGTTGGGATCGGCCGAACGAGTTCGGCGACAGTCGGCTGCAGGTCGAGCGTCACGTACTTTTGGTCGCTCGACACGGTCGGCCGCACGTCGAGGACGATGCCGACGCCGCCGGCGTCGACTTCGGGGGCGGCGATGAAGCTCGCGGTCGCGACTTCGAC
>CALLZN010000176.1 GCA_937858895.1 uncultured bacterium
CTGCGTTTCGACGAGAACTCGGCGAGTTGGATCAACGTGGGGGCGGCGGTTTCGAACGGGACGAGCCTCGTGCCGGAGTCGAACTTCGTCGATCGCGGCGGCCGCTACGTCTTCGCGGCCGAGGTCGCGGCGACGACGCTCAGCGGTCAGCTCCTCGACGCGCGCAAGCAGCCCCGCGCCGACCTCTACGTCGACATCTTCGGTCGCGTCGCGACGACGGATCGCGATGGACGCTTCGTCCTCGGCCCGCTGCCGGCTGTCGACGCGAGCGGGGCGCCTCTGCAGCTCTCGCCGCGAATCCATGGCAGCGTGCCCTTCGTGCCGGCGGTCTTCGAGCGTTCGCTGCCGGCGTCGCTCGGCGCGACGAGTCTCGGTAGCGTCGAGTTGCCGGTCGAGGCTGGTGGCATCTTGCGTTACTTCGTGGCCTTGCGTGGTTTGCCTGAGGGCCCGCGCGAAGTGCGGGTGGGCTCGAGTGCTGCGGGCGGCTCGTCGCGCTTCAATCGCCGCGATGGATTCTCCGAGGTGCGAGGGCTCGCCGCGGGTTGGACCAACTCCCTCGTCGCGTGGTCCGACGGTCCGCGCTACTTCCGAGGGGAAGCGATCGCCGAGATCTTCAGTGGCCGCGCTGGCGTCGACGTCCAGCTCCTCTGTCGCGAAGAAGAGCTGCGTCCTGCCGAGCTGCGCGGGCAGTTCTTCGCGCGCGTCTTCGATGCGCGCACGGGCGCGCCGCTGCGCGATGCCATCGTCCAGGGTTCGGCCGGAGCGACCACGGGCAACAAGGCGACGACCAACGCCTTTGGCGAAGCTTCGCTCAATGGGGATCGCTTCGGCGTAGTGACGGCGGCACTCGAGTCGTGGCGCAGCGATGGCCGGGCGTATCGCTGTGTCCAGAGCGTGTCGAAGATCGACAACGTGCGGGTCGAGTTTCCGCTCGAGCGCTTCACGCGCCTCGACCCGCCGACGCTGCGCGAGCACGCTCTCGCCGAGGGAAACTTGACCCTCGTCCAACCGAGCAGCGCGCGCCGCGTCCTCGTCCACAGCTTGCTGCGCGAGAACGACTGGTTCACGCTCGCGCTCGGCAAGGACGTCGATGACTTGCTGCTCTTGCCGCGCCCGGTCGATCCGGCGACAACGGGTGGGACGGCGTTTCGGCTGGGTCTGCCGACTGGCATTGCCAACCTCGTCGCGGTCGAAGGTCAGGTCGTCGCCGGGCGCTTCGTGCCGAGTCGGGCCGGCGCCCTCGTCGACCTCGAGGTCGCTGCCGGGTCGGGGCTGGTCCGCGACATCGAGGTCGCTGTCCCGTTCACGCGCGGCCTGGTCTTCCGCGATGGCCTGCTCGGCCTCGATGGGCGCCTGCCCACGACTTCGCTCGAGTACCGCCTCGGCGGCCTTCGCGGTGACGGAAGCGTGCTCGACGTCTGTCCGTGGTCGGAGCTGCTCCTCGCGGGCAGCGACGTGATCTTGCTCGCGCCGGTGGCGAGCGGGGCCTTCGTCGTGCAGCGCTACCTCGCCGCCGTGCGGGCGCGCAACGAGACGAGCGGCGTGACGCGAGAGCAGGAGCTCTTCGTCGACGACGTCGGCGTGTCGTCCAAGGGTTTTGTCGCCGTGCCCGAGCTGCGCGAGCCTGCAGCGAACAGCACGGTCGGCGATGCTTCGACTTTTCTGGTGCGCTGGGATGCGATGACGGGTGTCGACTTCTTCGAGCTCGAGCTCGTCGCGGTCGGTGACCGGGCCGAGGACCGGCTCTGGCGTGTCTTCTTGGCGGGGGACGAGACTGAGTTCCGCTTCGGCCCGCTCGTGAAGGAAGCGCCGCGCATCGTCGGCCCTGGTTTGCGCTACCGCTTGACGCTGAAGGCGCAGCGGCTCGACCGCGGCCCTGCCTACCGGCGGCCCGATGGCTATCAGCGCCTTGCTGGCAACCTCTTGTCGTTTCGTGACGGCCAGCGCGGGGTCGGGGCGCGGTCGACGGTCAGCTTCGAGATCCGCACGCCCTGACGTAGCGGGCCGAAGTGAGCCGGTCGACCTACTCTTCTCCGAAGTCAAGCTCGCGGAGATGAGGCGCGTTTCCGATCCCGGACGTCGCGGTTACGTGTTCGCGGAAGTCAGCACGCCGTGTCACGAAATCCGCTTCGGCGTGCTCGTGCACGACGAGGTGCGTCCGGGGATCACACCGCGACTCGAGCTCTACGACACGGCGTTCGACGGCATCGTCGATGCGATGATCCGACGCGCGCTGCTATTTAACATGTCCAGTAGAGTCGCTCCCAGACGGAATAATGCGCGTTGGGAGCTCCAGAACATCTCCATCACCGAAGTCGAGCACAAAACAACCCTGCACGACCTTGATGGCGGCCTTAGAGATATGCGTAACCTCATAGTCCGCTGTGCGAAAAATCAGCCCGTCTTTCGAGATGCTCACATCCACATTGCGCACTCCATAACACGGAAAACTCAACCCAACGTAGTCCGGTGCGATTTGGCAAGTAAACACATCTCCGCCGTCTCTCTCATGTCGAACCACCGTAATGCCTTCTGCGGTAAGCATGAGGCTCCTTTCTATCCTCCCTTCGTCCTTGAGCAAAAAAATCGCACCTTGGTCAGTGATCCTAATAAATGGGGGCAATGCTTGCGGAGCGTTGCTGCAGCTCGCTAAGAGAAGGATTGAGCAAGATAGACCCGGCCTCCAATTACGCATCGTCAATCATCCTGATGCGAACAGTTTGCGCGCCGAATACAGTATCGGAAACCCTGACCGCATTGTGGTACTTCTTCATCAGTACGTACAGCTTTGCCAGGAGCGCATAATACCGCCTGCAATCTGGATCCTCCCGGCAATGCGCGTTGACAGGGTCAGTCCCTTCCGGCAACCTTGACTTCCGAGCAGCTTCGTCGGTGACCCCGAGTGCGTCGGCGAGGCCATCAATTGCGGCAACGCCATCGGCATTCTCGATTGCCTTGTTTACCACCGCGGCGGCTATGTCTCCTCCGATCTGCTCCGCTATAAACTGAAGAGCACTTGTCGCAGATCCCATGCCGAAGAGCGCGCCAACGAGGCTCGTCCAGGCGCTGGTAAGGCCCTGCTTTCTCTGCAGCGAAGCAATCTTGACGAAGTTTGAATTCTTGTCAAGTGCACGCCAAACACGCGAGAGAGCTTGGTGGCACTTTCGAAGCTCTTCTTTATCTTTCGGCAGAGGGTGGTCTCGGTCATCGGGCGCAAATGCTCCATTTCTATAGGATGCCATGGTGAAGTCTACGTCTTTTTGAGATTAATGAAGACGTCGACCAACTGGTCTCCAGCTGATACATACATTAATCGAACATATTCATTGCGAAACAAGCTGGGCAGCCATTGCGCGGTGTATGGCTGGCTCCCAGGTCCGGCTATCGTTGTTGTATCGATGTCGGACCAGTTTGAGAGATCATCACTTCCTTGAAGAGTGACATCGATATTGAATGCGCCATTGACGACGAAAGTGACCACGACAGAATTATCGTCGGACGTGTGGACCGCTTGGCTGTGATCCGTCGCTCCATTCGTCAGCATACAGTTGGCTAAAACTTGCATTCACCTCTCCTCCTTGAACGCACTCCGTGCTGAGTCGCAACGACTCCACGAAGATTAGTTGTAGCACATGTTTGATGTCCCTGTGCCGATGACTCCGGATAGCGCTGCCGTTGCACGAGCGCTACATCAACAATAGTCCGAGCGGAGTACGTTTTGAACAGAATTGTCTGGGGGCTGCAAGTACAATCTCGCGCGACTTGGCGCATACAGTCACCTCCACGAAGCGCATCGAACATCGCTCTCCCAGAATCGGACAGCGACGCACGAAACTCGCCCAGTAACGCCAGGCGCGCGTCCGTGGCAGCGCACCTTGGTGGCGATGGGCAATCGACATGCGGCGCAAGGCTCAAGAGGTCCTGCGGCGCATACAGGGTCAGCCGCATCTTCAGTCTGAACTCCGCTCTCACGTAGTTCTTCATAACAACGACCGCATATGCTGCCCGAAACCGGACGGCGCTCCCTCGCGCGCCAAGGAGCGCCAGTATGGCTTCATGTGCCGCGTCTTCAGCATCATTATGATTTTGGATTGTCTTGGCGGCACGGTCACGCACTTCCCGGTAGAGCTCCAGGAGAGTTTCCTCCTCTTAGGTGTCTGTCGAGCCCTCGGGGCTCAAGGTCGTGCATGCAGGCCGCCCTGAATCGTCGTTCGCACGCGTTGCGTGGCTGGCTTGGGTCGCTTCGCCTCGGATAACTTCTTTGGACTCGGCATGCCTGTGGCCCCAACTTCGCCAATGGGATGGGGAGAACGCCGAACGTAGCGGTTATCCCCCAGTGTCAAGATAGTTGTCGCCTCAACCGTGAACGCCTCGGTAGGCGTTCGCGGTGGACCGTCTTTGTGCCATGATGCGCAAGCTTGTAATGGAAGGCATCTCGTCCTTCGCCGTACGACGTCTATGCCATCCTTCTTCGTCGGACGGTGCACCGCAGTAACGCTTACGTCTGCGAAGTGCGTGCCCCTACGCGAAGAGCTCTTCCTCGCATCCAGCGGGGAGCGCGCGGGCGCGAGCACGACTTAGTCACGTGCGAGTCCGCAGTGTTCGAGGATCTTCCGGATTACGCTGGGCTGTGTGATGAAGGCGAGGATCTTGCGAGGTCCCTTGCAGGCATCGCAGATCAAGGTGTCGAAGCCAAGACGCGCCTGAGCAACTCGGACCATCGATAGTATGGGCTCGGCTTGCCTGGCTTGGTTCCTTGTCCGTGTGTGGACTTCTTCGAGTTCGAGCTCGTCGCCGACAGGGCCGAGGACCGGCTCTGGCGCGTGTTCTTGGCTGGGGACGAGACCGAGTTCCGCTTCGGGCCGCTCGTGCAGGAAGCGCCGCGCATCGTGGGCCCTGGTTTGCGCTACCGCTTGACGCTGAAGGCGCAGCGACTCGACCGCGGTCCTGCCTACCTGCGTCCGGACGGCTATCAGCGCCTCGCCGGCAATCTCATGTCGTTTCGTGATGGCCAGCGTGGGGTCGGGGCACGGTCGACCGTCAGCTTCGAGATCCGCACGCCCTGACGTCGCGGGCCGAAGCGAACCGAAGCGAGCAGCCGCAGGCTGCGGCCTCGCGCACGCGGTCGCGCTGCCTGCTATGGTCGTAGCCCGGACGATTCATGAAGACCTACTGCGTCACCACCAAGGCCAGCACCTTCGCGCCATGCGGGCCGAACGCCTCCTCGACGTACTGCCGACGCCGGACGTCCCTCTGTTTCTGCAAGCCCCTACTGCTTCTGCTCGCTTGCTGCATCGTCGGCATGCTGGGCGCGCAGAGTCGGTGGGTCGACATCACGCCCGCCGCGGGACCGCTGGCGCGCTTCTGGTCGGCGGCGACGACGCACGGTGGTAGCCTCCTCGTCTTTGGTGGTGGGACGCGTAGCAACTACGCGCAGCATGCGGACACATGGGTCCTGGACCAGGGCGCCTGGAACTTGCTCGCGCCTTCCCAGAGCCCGAGCGCCCGCTCGGGGCACGGGCTCGTGCATGACACACAGCGAGGCCTGAGCTTGCTCTTCGGCGGCTATGACGGCAGAGCTCCGCACCTCGACGACACCTGGACTTTCGACGGCGTGACTTGGACGCGTGTCTCACCTGCGCAGAACCCGGGCGCGCGCAGCGGACATGCGATGGTCTATGACCCGAAGCGGCAGCTCGTCGTGCTCTTCGGCGGGGCGACGAAGGCCGCGCCGCGCAGCGACGATACATGGACCTTCGATGGTACGACTTGGAGCCTGGTCCCGACCACGATGCGTCCGCGTCCGCGCGCCTACCACGGGATGGCGTGGGATGGCGTGTCCGAGCGCGTTCTGCTCTTCGGCGGCTACGACACGGCGGCGCTCGGCGATACATGGGTCTTCGATGGAAGCGACTGGCGCGAGGTCACGAGCGGCCCCAAGGCGCGCTACGGCGCAGCGCTTTGCTACGACCCGTTGCGCGAACGCGTCGTCTTGCAAGGTGGCTTTGCGAAGTCCATGCCCGATGACACCTGGGAGTGGGATGGCAGCACTTGGACCGAGAACCCGGCATCGCCACAGCCGCCGAGCGTCGGCTACGCGGCCATCGGCTATGACCCGGGCGGCCAACGTGTCGTGCGCTGCTTCGGAGAAGCGGGCGCGCAAGCGACCAAGACCGCATGGTCCTTCGCGACGACGCAGGTCGCGGGTTATCGGAGCTACGGGCTCTCGTGCGCGGGCTCGACGACGACCGCTCTGCTCGCGGGCGGCAAAGAGCTGCCATGGATCGGTGACCAGCACGAGTATCGCTTGCGCGATGCGCTGCCGAACGCGCCGGTGGCCTTCGTTCTCGGCCTCTCCGATCGAAGATGGAGCGGCTTCGACTTGCCGATCGACCTCACGGTCTTGGGCGCCGGCGCTTGCTCACTCTACGCGTCGATGGACCTCGTGATCGGCCTGGCGACGACTGCGGGCGGCACCGTGAGCGTGCCCGTGACGTTGCCACCGATTGCCACGCTCGGTGGGGCGCGCTTCTACACGCAGTTCTTCGCCTTTGATCTCGCGGCCAACACCTTGGGGATGACCTTCACGAACGGCGTCGAAGCGACGATCGGCATCCGCTAGTGCTCGGCTCGCATGCATCACGTCTCACCGAGCCGCTTCCAGGTGAGGCGCCAGGGCGCGGACCAGGCTTCGAGCTGGCCCTGGGCGAAGGAGAGGCGGCGCGCGGGTGCGACGCCGGCCACGTGAGCTTTGTAATCGTGCGCCTGGCAGTCGATCGCCGCGAGCTCGGCCAAGGCGCGAACCAGTGCGCTGTGGGCAGCGCGACTTTGATCGTCGTGGACGGCAAAGTCACCTAGCAGCGTGATGCTGCCGCGACCGAGCGATCTGCGCTGGCAACGCTCAGCTGCTGGGCTCGGCGCGCGGGGACAGGCCTCGAGTCTTGACACCTGCTTGGCGCTCAGTCGACAGCCCGCGAGCACGATGTGCGAGCCCGCTCGAGCGAGCGCGGACAAACGCATCCATGCCGCTTCCGAGAGCTCGCCGTGAGCCGGGACCCAAAGGAAGCGCGGCGCCACCAAGTCGGGTCGGTCGTGAAAACAGAAGCGCGCGTCCTGCCCCGTCGCGCGGCGCAGCAAGACGAGGGCTGCGTGGATCGCGTCTTCGTGCACGCGATCGCCCTCGCGCACGTCGGCCACGTAGATGGCCAGGTCCTCGACGCGTGGGTCGCCAAGCGCCGACGCCGCAGAAGCGAGCAAGCGCGCGCACTGCTCGTGCAGCGCTTCTTGGTGCGCTTCGGCAGCGACCACTACGCCATAGCCGCAAGTAAGGCCCAAAGACGCGACGCGCGCGAGCGCGTCGCGCGCTTCGAGCTTGCTCGTGCCCTCGACGACGACCATCGCCGGCCGATCTTCGACGCGCATCGAGAGCAGTCGCGCGACGAGCGAGGTGTCGGCGAGGCGCGTCGGTCCGTCGACGTCGTCCGCCGACAACACGACACCGCAAGCATCGCTCGCGCGTGCGAGTCCCCGCAGCAGGGCGCCGCGCTGGGCGAGCGAGCCGCGGCCGAGGATGGCCGAGGCCCAGCCTAGTTCACGGGCGAAGTCGAGCCACCGCGCTTCGACATCCGAAGCGTCCTGCAGACTCACGAGCTCGGGGCCGGCGACATAGGCGATCATGCCGTCGACGCCGGCTCGGGCGTGCATTGCGAGCGTCGCGCGCTGCGACGCTGCCGTGCTCGCGTCGACCATGTAGACGACCACGAGCCCTGCTGTCGAAGCGGCGAGGCTGAGGCTCGCTTCGCCGTGCGTCCCTCTTGCAACGGGCAGGCAGATGAAGTCGGCGAAACGGCGCGCTGCCGCCATGCTCACAGCCAGCTTCGACGCCAAGTCGGCATCGAGGTCGAGGTCGATGCGCTTCAGTGCGCCGTGGTAAAGACCGACGCGCGGGACCTCGTTGCCGTCGCGCCAGATGTAGCGCCCTGAAAATCGGAAAGACTTGTTCACTGCTGCCTCGCGGTGCGACGATCATGACCGCCCGCGAAGTCTCGCGATACAACGACGCTGCTCCAAGACGCCTGGTGAACGCGTGGCCTGGATTCGACAAGTCTCCGACGAAGAAGCAAGCGGCCCGCTCGCGCGGCGCTTCGAAGCCGCGCGCCAACGCGCAGGTGGCGTCGCAAACATCGTTCGCCTCATGTCGCTCGACGAGCCCATCCTCGACGCTTCGATGCGGCTTTACATGGCGACGACGACGAGCCCTGCCTCGCCGCTGCCGCGCTGGTTTCGCGAGCTCGTCGCGAGCGAAGTCAGCGAGGCGAACGATTGCTTCTACTGAAGCGAATCACACCGAGCGGACCTCCGTGCCGAGGCTCCCGATGACATGCGTGACGCCTTGCTGACTCGCGATTTCGAAGCGCTCCCGACGAAGCACGCGGCGCTGCTCGCCTACGCGCTCAAGGTGACGCGTGAGCCGTCAACCTGCTGTCGCGACGACGTCGACGCTCTGCGCCTCGCCGGTGCCAGCGACGAAGAGATCCACGCCACGGTCCAGGTCGCAGCCTACTTCAACTACATCAATCGGGTCGCTGACGGCCTCGGTGTCGACCTCGAAGCGTGGATGCCGAAAGCGGCCGGGGGGCAGCGATGAGCGGGACGCCGATTGCGCTCCTGACTGACTACGGTGTGCGCGACGCCTACGTTGGCGTCCTGCGCTCGGTCATCCACCAAGTCTGGCCTTGGGCGACCATCCTCGACCTTTGCCACGACGTCCCGCCGTGCAACGTCAAGAGCGGTGCTTGGCTACTCGCTTCGGCCGGGCCCTACCTGCCCGAGCGCTGCATCGTCTGCGCAGTCGTCGATCCGACCGTCGGGTCGTCGCGTCGCGCGGTCGCGATCGAGACCGAGCATCTCCGCCTCGTGGGGCCCGACAACGGCCTCTTCGCGATGCTGCTCGAGGACGATCCCGCGCGGCGCGCGGTCGTGCTCGACCAGGAACGCTGGTTCTTGCCTCGACGCAGCGTGACCTTCGACGGCCGCGACGTCTTCGCGCCGGTAGCTGCACAGCTCGCGCGCGGCGTGCGCTTCGCGGCGCTGGGCTCGGCGATCGACCCGCAGAGCTTGGCACCGCTCGGTTCGCTCGTCATGCCGCGCTTCGACACAGAGACAATCGAGACGAGCGTCGTCCACGTCGATCGCTTCGGCAACGCGATCACGACCCTACGCGCGCGACAGCTCGAGGCGTGGCTCGACGGGGCTGCGCCGCGCGTCGAAGCGCTCGGCCACACCTATCCCTTCGTGCGGACCTATCCGGATGTCGCGGTCGGCGAGCGCCTCGCCTACATCGGCAGCGCGGGCAACCTCGAAGTCGCCGTGCGCGGTGGCGACGCGGCTGCGCTGCACGGACTTCTCCAGGGCACGCCCGTACAGGTACGGCGCCAACAAACATCATGAGGACACGAGCATGAAGAGCACGCGTCGCAAGTTCTTGGCGGTCGCAGCAAGCGCGCCCCTCCCGCTCTTGGCCACGCGCCCGCGGTCGTGGCAGAAGCGTCGTCCCACGCGCATCGACGAGCGATTGCGCATCGGCGTCATCGGCGTCGGTGGCCGGGGGGCGGCCAACCTTGCCGGCGTGGCCAGCGAGCAGGTCGTCGCGCTCTGTGACGTCGACGCGCGCCGGCTCGAGGCCGCGACGGCAAATCACAAGGACGCCGAGACCTTCGTCGACGGGCGCGAGATGATCGAGACCTCGAAGCTCGACGCCGTCGTCGTCTCGACCCCCGATCACACGCACGCACCGCTCAGCGCGCGCGCCCTGCGCCGGGGCCTGCACGTCTACTGCGAGAAGCCGCTCACGCACACGGTCCAAGAAGCTCGCGTGCTCCGCGACCTCGCGAAGCGCCACGATCGCGTCACGCAGATGGGCATTCAGATTCACGCGACCGACAACTACCGCCGCGTCGTCGAAGCGCTGCGGGCCGGTTCGATTGGCGCGGTCTCCGAGGTCTATGCCTTCTGCAACAGCAAGGCCTGGGCGAACGGCCGCCTGCCCGCGAAGGCGGACAAAGAGCCTGAGTGGCTCGACTGGGATGTTTGGCTCGGACCGGCTGCTGCGCACGACTTCCATGAAGGGAGCTATCACCCCGAGAACTGGCGTCGCTACTGGGACTTCGGTGGCGGCACCCTCGCGGACATGGCCTGCCACCTCCTCGACCTGCCGTGGTGGGCCCTCGAACTCGACGCGCCGCTGCGCGTCGCGGCCGAGGGACCCGAAGTGCACCCGGTCGGCACGCCAGATCGCATGCACGTGCGCTTCGAGCACGCGGCGCGCGGCGAGCGCCGCGCGGTCACCGTGCACTGGTACGACGGCGGCACGCGGCCGGCCATCCTCGACGAGGTCGGCTTGAAGCAGTGGAACTTCGGTCTGCTCTTCGTCGGCGAAGACGGACGCTGGCTCGTTACCGACTACGGCAAGCACGCCTTCGGCCCGCAGGAGCGCTTCGCGGACTACCGTGCGCCGGAGCCGACGCTGCCGAAGTCCATCGGCCACCACGCCGAGTGGATCCAAGCGATCAAGGATGGCAAGAAGGCGCTCTGTGACTTCGCTTACTCAGGTCTCCTGACCGAGGCTGTCTTGCTCGGCAACGTCGCCTACCGCTGCGGCGCTGAGCTCGAATGGAAGTCTGAAACCATGGAGGTCAAGGGCAGCGACGCGGCCAAGGCGCTGTTGGCGAAGGAATACCGCCGTGGTTGGGAGCTCTGAACGTCGACCGACGCCGCGGCCGCGCTTCGAGCACGAGGTCGACCTGCCGCGCGACGAAGTCTTGGCGCGCCTGCGCAGCGCGCTGCACGCCAACAAGGACCGCATCCAGGGCATGGTGCTACCCACGGGCCGCGTCGAACTCACGGTCAGCGACGCCGAGCGTCATGTCTGGTCGCCCCAGCTCACGGTCGACGTCGAGGACAGCGTGGTGGGTGACATGCGCTCACGACTGCGGGCGCGCTTCGGTCCCCATCCGCACGTGTGGACCCTCTACGTTGCGCTCTACGCGCTGTCGATCCTCTTCGCGATCGCCTGTGCCGTCATCGGGCTCAGCCAGCTCACGCTCGGCATGAAGCCTTGGGCGCTCTACTGGGCGCCGCTCTCGTTCGTGGCCGTCGGGCTCATCTACGGGGCGTCCTACGTCGGCCAAGGCCTCGGCAGTGCACAGATGTACGCCGTGCGAGCATTCTTGGAAGAGGCAGTCGGCGTCGATCAGAACGTGAAGTTGAGCTGAGCGTAGACGTAGGTCGAGTCTTCGCCGCGGCTCTGCGCGACGTCGTTCATGAAGTCGCCCGCGAAGACGTGTGCCGCACCGACGTCGAAGAGCAAGCTCTTCGGCACGAGGTTGTAGCGCACGCGCCCCTCGATCTGGTGGCCGACGAAGTTGCTCGTGAGCCCGGTCGAATCCGTGAGTCGGGCCGTCGTCCATTGATCGCGGCCTTGTGCGAGCCAGATACCACGCCAGGCGAACATCGCGTCGCAGCGCGCATCGGGCTTGACCTCGAGGCGCAGCTCGGGCGAGCTGAGGTTGCTGCGCGCGATGGCGCCGAAGATGCCCGTTGGGCCGTACTCCCAACGACGCGCCCCGAAGAGCGTGTCGAAGCGACCGCTCTTGTTGTCACTCGGGTTCGAGTCCCCCGAAGCGAAGTCGTAGGCGAACTGGACGCGCGGCTGCCACGCCGCGTCGAAGGTGTAGCCGATTGCCATGTGCACGAACTGCGCGAAGTGGTCGACTTCGCGCCCGCCTTGGAAGCGATCGCCGAACTGCAGGGCCGACTCGACTTCGAAGTCGACCTCGTTCTTGGCGCGCTTGCTGAAGACTCGGAAGCCAGGCGTGTAGTAGCGACGGCGGGCGGTACTGCTGCCGAACTCCAGGAGGCCGAGGGCGTAGGCTTCGAAGGTCGCGTTGCCGAGCTCTGTGTCGAAAAAGGCGCCGAAGAACTGCGAGTGACTGGTCTCGTTGTCCATCTCGACGTCGTTGTCGAGGAGGCCCGCGAAGTCGGTCGGCTTGCGTCGCACGGGGAGCGACCAGAAGGCGCGCAGCGAGCGCATACCCTTGCCACCGGCCGCGGCCTTCGGCTTCCACTCGACGTCGATGGCGTCGAAGGCATTGATCGTGTTGCGGAACCTGTTGCGAGCAACGAGGCGCCGACTCCCGATGTCGATGGTCTCGCGCCCGGCGCGCACGTGCAGCGTGCCCTCTTGACCGTCGTCGAAACGCAGCTCGCCAAAGCCTTGAAGGACGTCGATCGGGTTGATGATCGTGGTGTTCAAGAAGGACCCGACGCCGGCGCCATAGTGGCGAGCATCGATGAGTTCGACCGACGCCCCGACATCATCGAAGTCTGCCTCGGCCTTGAGCAAGGACCGTGACACCATGAGGTGGTCACTGTTGCGCACGAGCCGAGCGCCACCGATGTTGCGCGCCCGGAACTGGCCCTCGATGCCTTCATAGCGCACGCGAACGCTGCCGCTGAGCTTGAGCCAAGCAGCTGTGTCGAGCGCGTCGTCGAGACGCCACGGCTTACTCGACTCGGTGCTCCCCTTGGTGGCTGGGTCCTGTGCAGTTGCCGTCGCGCCAGCTATCGCAGCCAGCGCGAAGCTGAGGGCGAGGCAGCGGGAAACGCCGAGCTTCGCGAAGTCGGTTGCGGCTGGTCGGAGACGTGCGTGGGGTGCACGGATACGTAGCGGCGGTTCTTGCATGGAGAGAACATAGCAAGCGCGGTAGCGCATTCCTGACTCCAGCGAGACCCCAGCTACATTGGGCGCTCGGCGACGCTTGCCCGCCTCCTCGCAACATCCGCGAAACAGGCGTGTGCGGCATCTGTGACGGTCGGCTGTGCGAATCACATCGCGCTGAGGCCCACGCGACCTTCGTCCACGAGTGCCTACGAGCGTCTACGAGGCGCGCAAGCGCGCCGCGCGCGCGGCCACGAAGCTGCGGATGGCCAGCAGCGTGAAGATCATGCAAACGAGGGCGGTGCCGGCCTTCGCATAGGCTGCGAGCGGTCGCTCGACCTCCTCGCCTTGGAGCGCCTTCAACGCAATGGGGATCGCGGTCACCGTTGCAGCGATCGCGAGGATCGCGAGGAGCGCCGCCGCGTGCATCATGTGCTTGCGCCGATCTTCTCGACGTGCAAGCGCGCCAAGGAGAACGAAGAGAAGGCCGATTGCCACGGGGATCAACGCCGTGGGGCTCGTTGCTTCTGGCAAGAAGTAGCCGGCGAGCCCGATGCAGATCAAGGTAAGGCCGGTCACGATGGCGACGCTGGACATCCCGGCAGCATAGCCGCGCGAGCGGTGCAGACTCTTAGCGAATCAGAGGGCTTGCCTGCATGCGGAACGCCAGCGTCCATGACGAAGCGCTGTGCACCGCCCGCGACGAGCGATATTTCATGAACGTCGGTCGTGAGCTCCAAGGCGCGTCCCGAGAACACGCGCGCCGCCTCAGCATACTGGCCATGCGTCGCTTCACGGTGGCCGCCGACCACGAAGTCAGGACTGCCGTCCGCGTTGACATCTCCCGCGCCCGCAACCGACGTCGCCGAGCCCGTCGATCGTGCGCCCGAGGTGGTCGATCGTGCGACCGTAGTGACGGAAGATCGTCGTGCCGTCCTTGCCCGCCACGACCTGGATGCAACCAGCGTCGATCCCACCGGTGTCGTCGTGCGGCGCCCTGATGGCGAAGTCCGCGTGACCGTCGCGATTGACGTCGCCGATGCCGGTCCCTAGATAACCAAAGAGCTGCGCGTCCTGCGTGCCGTAGAGCGTGTGGAGGACGAAGCCCGTCTTGCCGGAGAAGACACGCGCTTAGCCGGATCGAAGAGCCTGCGGATTGAGCCCGTCGGCCGCGCCGACGATCGAGTCGGGCACCCCGTCCGCGTCGACATCACCAGCGCTGACTCATTGCGGCCGAGGCGCCGCTCAGCTGGAGAGCCGTGACCAGCGCGATCGTGTGTATGTGCCGATTCCGGGCGGCCAGCATGTCAGCGTCCTCCTGCAGGATGACCGTCGATGTAGCAGTGGGGAGCAAATCTGGCGCGCGCTTACTGCTCCTCAGCCTTTGAGCGTGATTCGCGGACTCGGACAGGTTCGGATTACGGCGCGGGCGAGTCCCATAGCACTTTGCCGTGGTCGCCCACTTGGGATGGTGTGTCGCCGGTCAAGAGTGCCACCCCGGCTTCCCAGAGGTAGGCGATGCTCTTCAACCCGCTCATGTCCCAGTACTCGCCTCGCGTTGCGTCGACCTGCAATAAGCATAGACGTGGGTCATCTTTGCCGTCCGGGAACCAGATGTTCCACGTCGCTTGCCACATTTCGCTGATGATCGCGGAGTCATGGATCACCGACGCAACTCCGGAGAGCGAGAGGAACTTACTCCGTGACTGGAAGGACACGTTGACCTGCGGTGTCTGCCCGACTTCGTCGACCTTCATGCTCGTGATGTCGGTCGCGAAGTAGACGCGCCCGTTGTCGCTGATCTTTGCGATGGCCATGGGGCGTGCCCGCAGCTCTCCGCCCAGCGAGCGCGTGGTCATCATGGCCTCATGAAAATCACGCATGAGTTGAACGATCGTGTCCTGCTTCTTGTTTGTGCTCATGCAGCAGGAAGCAGCAAGCGATATGCCAGTTCAGCTGGCTGCCGTCACTCGATGCGATCCTTGGCTCGTTGAGAGCCATCTTGTTGAGCGCAATGCGCGCAGCAGTACATCGTGGGGCCAGGCGCCTCGATACCGTGGCCGATGATGCGGCAGTCGCAGTGAGCGCAGATCGGGGCCAGAGCGTGAACCGCGCACTCGAAAGAATCGAAGACGTGCTCCTCCCCATCGTGGAGAGTCACGGTGAAGGTTTTGTCGTAGTCGTTGCCGCAGGTTGAGCACTTCATGAGTGACCTTTCTCGGCGGGGCCGAGGTTTTGGTTGGAAGGACTGTGTATCACAACTCCGAACTTGTCGAATCTCGAACCGTGGCACGGGCAATCCCATGTCAGTTCGGCGGAATTCCAGCGTACGACGCCGCCGAGATGTGGGCAGACGGCAGAACACTCGTGCAGCGTGCCATCGAAGTCGCGATAGACGGCGACTTTCTTCAAGCCGTAACGCAACACTGCGCCGCTACCGGGTGCGACGGCGTTCACGCTCGAAACGTCACCGTTGGTTACCCAGTCAGCGTATTGAGCGGCCATGTTGGCGGCTTGCCGAATGTAGGTACCGCTTGCTTTGAGAGTCTTGCGTGCTGGGTCGTAGAGGGCGGCCCAGGGATTGTGCTTCTCGATGATGAGGTCGCGGATGAGCATTCCGCCGATCGTTCCGTGCGTCATTCCCATGCCGGAGTCACCAGTGATCACGAAGACATTCTCACGGTCGAGCGGGTTGCGGCCGATGAAGGCGACGCCGTCGATTGTCTCCATGACTTGGCCAGACCATCGAAACGTGATTTGTTCTATCTGCTGGAAATGCGCGCGAGCCCACGCTTCTAAGCGCAAATAGCGCCCTTCGGTGTCGCTCTCTTGCCCTGTCGGGTGATCCTCGCCGCCAACAATGAGGATGTCGTTGCTCTCCGGCCGCTCTGCGTCGCGGTGTAGTCGCACGTAGTGGTAGGGATCAGCGGTATCCCAGAACAAGGCGTCCTGCACGGATCCATGCGGAATGCGTGCTCCCACGACATACGTCATGTAGCCCGCCTGTTTGGTGTGGATGGCCACGCGGTCGTTGACGGGGCTGTTGGTGGCGACGACGATGTACTTGGCCGCTACCGATTTCTTGCCGGCACGCACGCAGCCTGGCTCGCCGCCGTGTACTTCGTCAGCATGCGTATCTGTGAATATATGTCCACCGAGCCGTTCGACGGCTCGGGCCAGTCCGGCGAGGTACTCGAGCGGGTGGAAGCGTGCCTGCCTCGGGAAGTGTAGACAGGGCGCGTGCGCCCAGGCGCTCAAGGGGGTCTCTGCTAGGAGCGCGACATCGCGGAGGCCCGCTCGGTATGCAGCGTCACGTTCTTGATCGAGGACGTCCTTGGGGGTCTCGGGTGCCAGTATCAGGTAACCGTCGAGCCACTCGAAGTCGCAGTTGATATGCTCTTCTTCGACGACGGTCGCGATCTGTTGAATGGCCGCGGTGTGACTCTCGGCAACAACGCGCGCGCCGTCGGTGCCATGGAGATGTTCGATGTTGTAGTAGCGGTCGTCGACCGCGTTCGAGAGATGCGCGGTCGTGACGGCGCTCGCCCCTCCTCCGAGAGGACCGTCATCGAGCACAACGACCGACTTGCCGGCTTGCAGCAAGAGATAGGCTGTTGTCAAACCGGAGATGCCCCCTCCAACGACGCAGACGTCCGCGCTGGCATTCTCGGTGAGCCGTGACCTCGTGACCACTTCCGCCGTCGCTGCCCAGAGTGGTAGTCGGGGTCCGAACGATTTGGATGCGTTGCTCATTGGGTCCTCCGAGCGATCACCCGCCGCCTAGCAAAGACCGTGCGCGTCGCCGCGAGACGACGGAGTGGCGGTTCTTCCCGCGAGTTTCCTCGGCGAGGGAGCCTTCAGCGACCTCACTCATGACCATGCGCAGTGGCGCTTTGTAGAACCTACGCTCGAGATTCGCGGTCGCCGTGCAAGATCCGCCTCAGTCGATCATCAGCGTGGAAGCATCGAGCTTCGTCGTCTCGACGGTGACGCTGAGTTCGTCGAGGCGTGCGCTGACGACCTCGGTCGGCAAGGTCCCAAGTGCCTTCATGTGCACGAGGATGTCATCGTCGTGCACGAAGACATCGACGACATCTTCCAGAGTCTGCAAGGCCTCACGGACCTTGCTAGCGAGAGTCGCTCAACCGAGGCCGCTCGCGCGGATGCGCCAAGCGAGCGCGGCCCTCGATCGATACTCCATGCGGAAGCCGACGAGGTCGAGCTTCTTGGCTTCGATCGCCTTCGCGAGCGCCTTGCCGTCGAAGTAGTGATCCTGCGCCAGGGTGAAGGTCGCGCGCGTGCCACACATGCGCAAGTTGCGAACACCCTCGAGCGATTCGATGGCCTCACGGGCCATCTGGGCGCCACTTCAGCCACCGCCGGCGGCTTCGACGATGTAGACCTTCATCCGTGCCCACGCTGGTTCGGTGATCGCGGCGGTCTTGAGACCTAGCTGCGCGAGCTCGCGCTGGATCTTCGATGTGCTGAGGAGGACGGGGTGCTGTGCATCATCCTGTTTGCGCGCCCAGATCTGCAGAGTCCTTTCGGCGACATCGGCCTGGATGCGGTCGATCTCGGCCATCGATCGCAGCGCGGCGTCTGCGCGCTTCGCGCTTTCTTCGCTCAACGTGTCGACCTGCACGACGTAGGGCTGCGCGTCCTGCGTTCTGAGGGGTGCCGCGACTTGGGCGGCCAAGACAAAAAGGGTAATGGTCGTTTTTAGCATGTGATGTAGGTCTCCATATCGACCAACTTAGCGACGCTTGCCCCTGAACTCAGTCAGCGCTTTGTAAGTCGTATTGCCGGTCGATTTTCACTTCATAGCAGAGAAGAGCTGCGCCCAGCCCTCGCGTTCACACGCTGGCTGCACGAGTTCGCGCAAGTGTGCTGTACGTTGGGCGAGATCATCGCGCAGGTCGGCGTCCGCTTCGAAGCGCAGGAGAAGATCGCGCAACGCCTCGGTCGACCCACTCGTGAAAGTCGCGGGCCAGTCGCTACCGAGGACCCCGAGGTTACCCGGGATCGCCGAGCAAAGGACCGGGCAGGACAGCGCGAGGGCCTCCGAGACGACGTTGGCGCCACCTTCGCTCAGCGACGTGTTGCAGAGCGCGCTCGCGCGGTGCATCAGGTCGAGCGTCGTTTCGTGCGGCTGCGGCCCGTGCCAGCGGTAGCGAGGATTGCGCTTCATGAGCTCGTTGGCCTCGAGTGCCAGCTCCGCATCGAGGCTAGGCCCATAGTGGGTCACAAAGATGCGAGAGGGGGCCGGCAAATCCACGGTCGCGTAGGCGATGCGCAAAGGGTCCTTCACTTCGCGCAAGCCCGCGACGAGGGCGATCTCGCAGTCGACGCGGCGCCGCTGCGCGTCCCTGAGCCGCGCGGGCAGCAGCACCGACTGGACGATGCTGCGTGCCTTGCCAGCGAAGCGCTCTGGTAGCGCCTGCAGAGCCAAGGGCTGCAGGGTGACGATCGCGGATGCGCGCTCGAGCGAGAGCTCGAAGCGCGCTCGCTCCGAGCCAGAGAGGTCCGTGCCGGCAACGACGACCATGCGCGGTACCGCGGGCGCGCGTTCAGCGAAGGTGTCGAGCACGGCCGCGCACTTGGTCGCGTGCAGGGCGACCAGGAGCTCGACTTCTTCGAAGCGCTGCTCCGTCGTCACGATCACCTCGTGGCCGAGCGCCGACCAGAGCTCCACGTAGCGGGCGGCCGTGCGTCCGTTGCCGCTTTGTGTTCCCGGTTCGGCGGGCGTCGCGAGCAGTATTCTCATCCGGCACCTTCCAGCGCACAGGTGCGGAAGCCCGCAAAGACATCACAGCGCTCGGGCTCGAAGAAGTTGCGCATCGACGAAGAGAGCATGGGTTGGGTCGCCGCCCACGCCCCGCCACGCAGCGCCCGCCGCTTCCCGAAG
>CALLZN010000177.1 GCA_937858895.1 uncultured bacterium
TCGCCGGGCTTGGCCGCCACCTGGAAGGCGACGGTCCCATCAAGAGCCGGCTCGAAGCCCGAGCTCTGTTCGACCGGCACGACGGCGTCGGCGCCGGTCGGGATGATGCCACCGGTCATGACGCGAGCGCAGTCGCCTGCTTGCAAGGCGCCTTCGAAGGGAGCGCCAGCAAGCGCTTCCCCCACCAAGCGCAGGCTCGTCGGCGACACCAGGTCGCAGGCGCGCACCGCGAAGCCGTCCATCGCGGACACATCCGACGCAGGCACATCGGCCTCGCAGCGGATATCTTCTGCGAGCACGCGCCCGGTCGCGGCGGCGAGCAGGATGCCTTCGCTCGTGACATCGGGCGCCGTCGAGAGGACGCGCTGGACCGCGCTCTCATAAGAAAGGAGTTCGCGTTCGTGCATCGCCCGCGAGCTTACCCCAGGGATGCACGATCTCCACCGAGATGCTTCGCGACCCGATGGCCCAGCTCGGCGACCGGGCGAGCGATCGATGAAGAGCAAAGACCAAGACACATGCGCGGCCGAATGCAAACTGGAAAGATCACGTCGACACACGTAACAAGTGTCGTGCTCCGAACTCTCGCTCCTCGTCCGGTCGTCGGCCGCCGCACGCGCTCGACCCGACCGCTTCTCGACTTCTCACCCGTCAGCTGCGCGGTCGCCCTCGCGCTCGCCAGCTTCCTCGGCGCCTGCAAGCCGGGTGACAAGGTAACGGGCGAGGGTGAGCAAGGCAGCAAGACCAGCGCGCCTGCATCCGGCCAAGAGGGCGGCGGAGCTTCGCCCGCAAACAAGGCCGAGCCTGGCAAGAGCAAGGCTCCCCGACTCGTGCGCGTCTCCGAACTCGAGCCCCAGGCGATCGAAGAGCGCCTGCCGTGCACGAGTCACATCGAAGCCTTGCACAGCGTCGACATCCTCGCGCAGGTGCGCGGCCAACTGAAGGCCGTCGCGGTCCGCGAAGGTGCCGAGGTCCAGGCTGGCGCCCTGCTCTTCGAACTCGATCGCAGCGAGCCCGAGCTCCAACTCGCGGCAACCAAGAACCGCGTCAAGAACGCCGAGAACCAAGCCAAGGACGCCGAGCTCGCGATCGCCGAAGCCAAGGATCGGCTCGCACAGACGCGCATCGACCTGGACCAGGCCAAGCGCTCCTTCGATCGCCGCAAGGAGAGCGCTGCCCAGAGCCTCGCGAGCGACGCCCAACTCGAGGACGCCCAACTCGCCTATGACAAGGCCAAGAACGCGGTCGACCTCGCAGAGAGCAGCCTGCGCATCGCCGAGCACGGACTGATCAAGGCCCAGACCGAACACGAAGCCGCCCTCATCCAAGTCCGCATCCAGGAGCGCATCCTCGCCGACTCGACGATCGTCGCGCCGATCCAGGGCGTCATCCCCGAGCTCCTCGTGCGCGGCGGCGAGTGGATCGCTCCCCTGGGCAAGCTCTGCACGATCGTCGCGAGCGACAAGCTCGTGCTCAACCTGCGGCGACCGCAGAAGGAACTTGGGCGCCTCGCCGTCGGCCAGCGGGTCGACATCGAAGTCGACGCCTGGCCCGAACGTCGCTTCCGCGGCTCGATCGACCTCATCTCGCCGGTCGTCGACGCGGACACGGGTTCGTTCCGCGCGCGCGTGCGCATCGATGTGGACGAAGAGAAGAGCCTGCGACCTGGCATGTTCTGCCGCGCGTGGATCGTGACGGGGACCAACCCCGAAGCCCTGCTCATTCCGAAGGAGGCCATCGTCTACGAAGCCGAGCAGCCCTACGCCTTCGTAGTCCGCGACGGCAAGGCCGAGCGCATCACGATCGATCGCGGCATCGACCTCAAGGACGCGGTCGAAGCGCGCAACGTCGCGGCCGAAGCTCACCCGGGCGCCTTCGTCAAGGGTGACCAGGTCGTGGTCGTCGGCGTCGACGGCCTTGCGACCGGAGGCGTCCCGGTCCAGGTCGTCAAGTCGTGAACAACAAGACCTCCTCCGCGCGCGGTGGCCTCCTCGGCCTCGCGATCGAGCGCCCCGTCGGCGTGTCGATGATCGTCGTCGCCCTCGTTGTCTTCGGTATCGTCGGCTTCCGCAAGCTGCAGACGACGCTGCTGCCCGAGCTGAGCTATCCGACGATCACGATCCGCACCGACTTCGAGGGCGCGAGCCCCGAAGACGTCGAAGAGCGCGTCAGCGAACCGATCCGTGAAGCCGTCTCGGTGCTCAGCAGTGTCTCGAAGGTGACCTCGATCTCGCGCGCCGGCCGCAGCGACGTCATCGTCGAGTTCAACTGGGGCACGGCGATGATGAACGCGACCGGCGACCTCCGCGAGAAGCTCGACCGCGCCTTCCTCCCCCCCGAGGCGGAACAGCCCCTCATCCTGCGCTACGACCCGAGCCTCGACCCCATGCTCGTCTTGGGCCTCTGGGGTCGTGGCGACGGCATCGCGATGCGCTTCCTCGCCGAGGAAGAACTCGAGAAGGACCTCGCCGAGATCGACGGCGTGGCCGCCGTCAAGGTCAAGGGCGGTGACGCGAAAGAAGTCCTCGTCGCCCTCGACGCCTCGGCCGTCACAGCCCTCGGCCTCGACGTGCGGCAGATCGCATCCCAGATCGGCGCCGAGAACCTCAACGCTTCGGCCGGTACGCTCGAGGAGGCCGACACCGAGTACCTGGTCCGGGCGCTCAACGAGTTCCGCAACCTCGACGAGCTGCGCAACGTCATCGTCGCCCGCCGCAATGGCGCCAACATCCGCCTGCGCGACGTTGGCACCGTGCGCATGGCGGCCCAAGAGCGCGAGGTCATCACGCACGTCGACGGCGAGCCCGTCGTCTTGATCGAGATCTTCAAGGAAGCCGACGCCAACCTCGTCGCCTTGGCGAAGGCGGTCAAGGAGCGCTGCTTCGGCACGCCCGAGCAGCGGGCCTACGTTGCCAAGCACGGCTACACCGACCCAGCGCCGGCTGGTGCAGCCGCTGCGCTGCCGAGCATCGCCAGCGAAAATGGCGAAACAAAGACCGACGCCCCCGCTGTCCAAGCGAAGGCGACCGAGTCCGGCATGGCGACTGCCGAGACAGGGTCTACAGCCAAGCCTAGTACGGGCGCTGCGAGCGACGCAGCGAGCGCGGCCGGCAAGAAGAAGCCCGGCGGCGGGCGCTTCGGCAAGGACTTCTTCGAGCGCATGAAGAAGCAGCGCATGCGGGACTTCCTCGTCGCCAAGGTCAAGGCCGAGACCGACTTCGAGCTGAGTCTGCTGAGCGACCCGTCGCGCTACATCGAAAGTTCGATCCGCGAAGTCCTCGAATCGGCCATCGTCGGCGGCATCCTCGCGGTCCTCGTTCTCTTTCTCTTCTTGCGCCAGGCGCGCCCGACTCTGCTCATCTCGCTTGCGATTCCGTTGAGCCTGGTCGTGACCTTCGCGCCGCTCTACATGAGCGAAGTCACGCTCAACGTGATGTCGCTCGGCGGCCTCGCGCTGGGCGTCGGCATGCTCGTCGACACGTCGATCGTCGTGCTCGAGTCCATCACGCGCTGCCGAGAAGAAGGCGACGGACTTCGTGCAGCCGCCATTCGAGGCGTTCGTGAAGTGAGCTCGGCCGTCATCGCGTCGACGCTGACGACGGTCGCGGTCTTCCTGCCGATCGTCTTCGTCGAGGGCATCGCGGGCCAGCTCTTCCGCGACCAGGCGCTCGCGGTCGTCTTCTCGCTCCTCGTGTCTCTGCTCGTCGCCCTCTTCTTCTTGCCGATGCTCGCGAGTCGCGGCGACGACGGCGCCCTCGCCGACGGCGCCGCGCCAGACGAAGAGCAGAGCGGCAGAATCGCGCGCACTGCGGCGAGCGGGCTGCTCGTCCTCCGCATCGGCACGCACGGCCTCGCTCGCGCCGCCGGCCTCGTCGCCAAGCTGCCGCTCGTCGTCTTCGAATTCCTCTACAGCCCCATCGAGCGCGCGTATCCCCGCCTCCTGACGGCCGCCCTGCGCCTGCGCTGGGCTGTGGTCCTGCTCGCCGTCGTGAGCTTCG
>CALLZN010000178.1 GCA_937858895.1 uncultured bacterium
CACCGGCGCCGAAGGGATCTACTGGCTCTTCCCCGGCGGCTCGGGTCGCTCAGGTCCCTTCGTCCACTACGGCCACTACGCGCAGTTCCTCAACCTGTCGATCGGCGCGACGCTGGCGTTGCTGCTGCAACGCATGCTCGAGAATCGCGGCAAGCGCAGCCTCGACGCCGACGACCTCATCTCGGAGCTGCGTAGCTCGGGCCGCGGCTTCGACCGTTGGCTCGCGACGTCGATCGGCCTCGCGATCATCGCGATCCTCATGAGCACGTCGCGCAACGGCATCATCTCGCTCGGCGTCGCGGGCGCGATCACGGTCTTCGCGATGCATCGCTCGCGCTTCGTGCGCGGCGTCGCGTGGCCGGCGCTCGCCCTCATGCTCGTGTCGCTGCTCGTGCTCTTTGGCTTCGGCTTCGACCCGGTCCTCGATCGCATGCAGACGCTCAGCGACATCGAGTCGGCGTCGGCCGACCGCGTCGCCCTGCTCGGCGACACGCTCTCGCTGATCGCGCACGCGCCGGTCGTGGGTTCGGGGCTCGGTAGCTTCGAGCATGCCTTCCCGGCTTTTGACACGACGATGCGTCCGGGCACGGCCGCGCATGCCGAGAACCAGTATGCCGAGCTCATGGCCGAGACCGGGGTGCTTGGCTTCTTGCTCATGCTGGTGACGGCGGGCTTGATCGCGCGGGCTATCTTTGTCGCGACGCGGTCGAAGCGAGGGGCGCAACGCGCGATGGCCTATGGCGCGGCCTTTGGCTTGCTGGCCGTGGCCTTCCACGCGACGACGGACTTCGGGCTGCGCATTCCGGCGGTGGCCTTCGCTGCGACTTTGTTGGCGGCGGCCGCAGTGGCAGCGGCGCAGCGCGCCGAGCGCGAGACCCTCGCGAGCGAAGGGCAAGTCGCGCGCGCGCAGCCTGCTTCGCTTCGCTTGCTGACGCAGGTCGCGATCGCGGTCCTGTTTGCGCTGGCACTTTGGCAAGCGCCCGGTGCTTGGCGCAGCTACGAGGCATCGCGTGCGTGGCGCCGAGCCGAGAACCTCGAACGCGAGACCTACGCCGCCAAGCAGCTCGGGGACGATGCGCGCTTCACCGCGATGACCGAGGCTGCGCGAGAAGCAGCATCCCTCGACCCGCAGAACATCGACTATCGCTTTTGGGCGCTGGCCCACGAGTGGCGCGCGGCCGTCGCGCGCTCGGCTCGGGCTGCTGCCGAGGCCGCCGCGCCGTCCGACGACGCCAAGGCCGAACTCAAAGACCTCGGGCAACGCCTCGTGCCCGAGCTCCTGGCGCTCGTACCGCTAGCGCCGACCTACGGCCAGACCTGGTCCATGGCCGGCCAACTCGCGCTTGCCTATCCGCGCAGCGACGACGATCGCGAGAAGGGCGTGCGCTGGATCCGCCGCGGCTTCGAACTGGCGCCCCAGCATCCGGCCACCTGCCTCGCGCTCGCCGAGCTCAGCCTCGACGCGCCCGAGGCCTCGGCCGCCAAGACGGTCGAAGACCGCGCCAAGCTCTTCGAGCGCGCGCTGCGCATGGGCGTCCGTTGGACGCGCGTGCTCACGACGGTCTTGGGCCAGCACCAAGACGTGACGCTCGCGCACGCGATCGCGAAGGGCAACGCAACGCTGCTGTCGGACTTGGCGACCCGCCTCGAGAAGCTACCGGACTTCGCCGAAGCCGCCCCCGCGATCCGCGCCGACGCCTTCGCGATCTGGCGCCAGCAAGTCGACGACGGCACGCTGCAAGCACCCGGCGCCTTCTTGAGCCTCGCGCGCGAAGCCGACCGCACCGCCAACCACGAGGACGCGGTGCGCTTCTACCACCGCTACCTGCGCAGCAACTTCCCAAGCCTCGAGCGCCTCAACCTCGCCCGCGTCCTCGCCCGCATGGAGCGTTTCGACGACGCGATCCGCGAGCTCAACATCGTGCTCCGCCACCACCCACTGCGCAAAGACGCGAAGGCGCTGCTGGTCGATTACGAAGCCAAGGCCATCGCGGCGAAGCGGAAGTAGCCGAGCGGGTCACGACGCTCCTGCACCAAGCAAGAACTCGTGCGCTGCAAGCACATCGACGACCTCGACTCGCGCGTGCGGATACGTCTGCGAGAAGAGCTTCGGCACCTGCTTCCGTGACCTGCCCCACTTGAACTCGAAGCCGCGCAAATTCATGCCGCTGGACGTGGCGGCCTCTTCGATCAAGTCGATCTCTTGGCGGTCGTAGGTGCGCCAGAAGAAGTACTCGGCAGGCACGTTCGCGTAGCTGTTCCGCTTGATGCGCTCCAGGACCATGAGGTTCTCCCACAGCGCGCCGACATCGGCCCGATCTTGAAGCGGATGGAAGGCTCGAATGATCGCGTTGCGAATGCCGAGGTCCATGAAGTAGACCTTCTGTGACTTTCCGACCTCCTTGCGCAGGTTGCGACTGAAGCCGCGCAGCCGAACGATCACGAAGGCATCTTCGAGCAAGTCACAGTATCTGGCGACGGTCTTGGTATCGACTTGCACAGTCCGCGCCACTTCGCTCAGCGAAACCTCGTTGCCGATCTGGTGCGCGAGGAGCCGCAAGATGTCATGCAGCTTGTGTCGGTTGACATCGACGTGGGCAAAAATGTCTTTCAACAGAGCATCCGTTGCGAGACCACGCAGATGCCGTTCTTTGTCCTCGGCTGACTGGAGTTCGATGACCTCAGGGTAGGACCCGTGGATCATGCAGCTCTCGAGGACAGCACGACTGTAGACGATCGTCGGCGACCGCTCGGCATAGCTCACGGGATACAAGAGCATGGTCTGCTGCCGCCCGGTCAGGGGTTCGCCCGTGCGCCGCGCGAGATCGAACGAAGACGACCCGGTCGCGAGGACGCGAACGGTCTCATGGTGGTCGTGCAGCAGCTTCAAGCAGCGGCCGATGTCCGGGAAGTTCTGCGCCTCGTCGATGAAGAGGTACTGGATCCCCTGCACGAGCCGGTCGAGCGCACCACGCTCCGGCCTCAGCAGCGCTTGGTCATCGAGGAAGTCGCCGTTGAGCGTTCGCACGTTGCCCTCGAGTCCGCTGCGCACCTTGGCTAGGAGGGTCGTCTTACCGACCTGGCGAGGGCCGAAGAGGACAAGGACCTTTGGCGGCACGCGCTGCAAGGCGTCGAGAATCGCGACTTCGAGCTGCCTCGGGATCATGGCTCCAGCACACCCGCTGCTTTCGGCAATTCAAGGAGCGGACTCCACGAATTCACGCGAATTCGTGGAGTCCAGTCCTCGAATTTGCGCGGTCGGTCGCCCGCTAGGCGCGCGTCGCGGCGATGGCGATATTGTCCTGCCCACCCGGGTGGCCGCGCACACCGGTGAGGGCCAGCTCGCAGACCGCGGCGACGAGGCCCTCGACGTCGCTCGTCTCGCGCAGCAGCGCTTCGATGTCGTGGGGCTGCACCGAGCGCGCGGGTTCGCGGTAGCAACATTCGTCGACGCCGTCGCTGAAGACGAGGATCGTCGCCCCGGCTGGGACCGAGAGGTCGAACTCGACGGCGCGCGCCGGGTGCAGGGACAGGGGGTCTTCGGGCGTCACGAAGATCTGCGGCCGGTCGTGCCGCACGGCCGCCGCTTGCCGCGGGTCGCCCACCACGAGCAGGGACGAGTCGCCGAAGCAGAGCCCGAAGCAACGCCCGGCCCCGCGGTCGACGATGGCGACGAGGAGGGTCGAAACCGAGGCGCTGCCAGGCCCGCCGCCGGCCCCATAGCCCGCCCCGCCAGCCTGCGGCTCGCGCGGTGCAGCGAGCTCGCGCAGTTCCCGGTACAAGTCGAGCACGTTGCGCGGGATGCGCTCCAACTGCGCGAGCCGCTGCAGCAGCGTATGCGAGGCCTCGTGGCCGTAGTGCGCGTCCGCGACCGCGAGCAGCGTGCGCTCGCCTTCGTCGAGAGCCAGGACCGCGTCCTCGTTGGGCGTGTCGACGTCGCCCTTGAAGGCCCGCGCCCGCGTGAAGGCATCCATGCCGACGCTGATCGCCGCGGCCGTGCGTCCCCCCGCCTGCGCGGCGATCGCGTACTCGCCGAAGACGACGTGGTCCTTGCCAAGCAAGAGCGTGCAGTCGATCGCCTGGTCGGTCATCACCGAAGGACGATACGCCAAGCCGCTTCGCGATCTACTGCGCGGACGACCTACTGCGCGGACGATCTACTACGCGGACGACGCGGCGGCGCGGCCCGCGCCGCTTCTCTCGCGCGTGCGGTAGCCCTTCCAGAGATAAAAGGCGAGCAAGACCCAAACGCCACCGGTGAACACACCAAGCCCCGCCGAGCCGAAGGCCGGGTAGCTGTAGGTCCAGAAGTTCGCGACCTTCTTCGCCCCGAAGACGACCGGCATGAAGGGATCGATCGTCACCGGCGCCTTCGGATCGAGGTTGTGCCCAAAGTCATAGAGCATGTAGACGAAGCGACCGAAGGCGACGCCCGAGATGTAGACCGTGATCATCGCGAGGTCGATCAAAGTGCGCACGTTGCCAAGCAACGCACAACGAAGACCCAGCATGGCCATCGCGATGATGCCGAAGGGCAGCCAGTCGAGGTCCTGCAGCTCTGACCTCGTGATGGTCTTCATCCCGATGTAGTGGTTGAGCGTGTTGATCTCGCTCACATCGACGCCGTCGTGCCCACCCACGAGCTTGTAGCAGTAGATGTCCATGCTGAGCCCCTTGGGATACTGCGGCGCGGTCATGCTGATCTGCCACAGCGGAAACAAGAAGCTCAGGACAAGGGGCACAGTGATCGCGACGAGCACGATGCGCGACCAACCGCGCAACGGAATGTCGAGGTACTCCCAAAACGACGCAGCACGATTTTTCATAGGAAGAACAAGACCTCAGACCAAGTCGCCGCGACCGAAGCTGCGCAAGCTCCACAACCAGAGCGCCGCGCCAAGCAGCAGTGGCCAAGCGACACCGATCGCGAAGAGGGCGCCATGCCCCAGGCGATGCACGAGAAAAAAGCCCACGGGCCCGAGCGTCGCCAAGTCCGGATCGGCCGACGACAGCAGCGCGAGCCGCGCGTCCTGCACGGGGTTGAGCGCCGCGATCGCGAAGACCGCCTCTGGCGGCATGCGCCACTGCAACATGAGGCCGACGAGTCCGAAGTCGATGAGCGCCACTTGCACCGCCCAGATGAGCAAGATCGCCATCAGCGCCTTGGCCTGGTTGCGGATGAAGGTCGACACCGTCAACCCGAGCGCGACCGAACAAAAGAGCAGCGACGCGCTGACAACCAAGACGCGACCAAGAAAGCTCCAAGGAATGCGCTGCCCAAAGGCCGCGCTGCCGACGACCGCCATGAGCACGAGCAGCGCCACGAGCGGCAGCAAGAGCGCCCCATAGCGCACGATCGAGATCGCCGTGAACCACCCCGCACGACTCGCCGGGTGCCCAAAGAGCAGCTCCAAGGTCCCATCCTCGCGCGCACCATTGACGACCTGCGCCGTCGCGCCGAGCCCGAGCAGCGGCAACAAGAACACGAGCGCATGACTGAAGGTCATGAGCACGCGCCCCATGCCGGTAAAACCGATGATCGTCGATTCGCGCAAGCCGACGAGGACGAAAACACTCGTCAAGACGCCATAAACAAGCAAGCAGAAGACGAGCCAACGCGAACGCGTGAACTCCGCGAACTCGAGCCGCGAGATCGAAGCCAACTCAGACCGCGAAGCCATCAGCGTTCCTCACGCTTCTTGCGCACCTTGGCGTGCGCTTCGTCGACGCTCAGCGCGCCGGCCGTGCCGCGCTCGACGGCGCCGATGCCGTAGCCCATGGGCGTGATCGCGACCTGCGCAAAGGCGACTTCATCACGTGCGAGCCAGCGGTCCGCTTGCATGTGCCGGAAGTACAGCGCATGCACGAGCGGCTGATCGCGGTCGAGCGTCTCGAAGAGACAACCCGGATCATCGAAGAAGAGCACCTGCCCATCCTTCGTCTGCAGCTGCGCTGCAAACGCAGGCTCACCAACGTGCATGCGGCAGAAGGCACAGGCCTCGTGGTCCCACACGGCCGCGACCGGACCCTCGGGGAGGCCGCCGGCAAAGACCACCTTCGCCACGAAGAGGAGCGCGCCCAAGACCAGGCCGGCAGCCACATAAACAAGAAAACGCATCAGCCCTCGACCTCCACGACAGAGACCTCAGAGACTTCATCGCGCGCAACCGCCGGCACGGGAAGGAGCATCGACTCCTCGACATCACGCACGACGATGTCGACCAGGTCGGCACCGAGCGCGGCGCAGAGCCGCGCCACCAAGACACCGCGCTCGGAACTCCTCACGACGCTGTGCCACCACGATGTTGGCCGCCGCTCGAAGCCGAGCGCCTCGAGCAAGCCTGCGGCGTCGCCCGAACTCGGCAGGACTTCGACGATCGAGCGCCCGTTGGCGGCGATCAGGTCCGCGACCGGACCGTGGCGCACGAGGCGACCCTCCTCGAGCAGGGCGACATCGTCGACCAAGCTGCGAATCTCCTCGAAGCGATGCGAGCACAAGAGCAGGGTCGGCTGCGGCTCGAGCGCCTGCACCATGTCGAAGAAGCGCTCACGGCTCTCCGCGTCCATGCTCGCCGTCGGCTCATCGAGGACCAAGAACTCAGCGCCAGCGCCGAGAGCGAAGGCCGCGAGCAGCTTTTGCCTCATGCCGCCAGACAGCGTGCGGAAGGGCTTGCGCCCCACCGCCTCGAGGTCGAGGTGCAAGCGCTGCGCGCATTCGGCGAAGCGCTCGACCGTCGTGCCGCGCAGCCCCGCGACCGCCCGCGCGAGCTCCGCGACCGTCGCTTGCAAGCGCGGCGCGACCTGTGGCACATAGGCGACCCGCGGCGCGAGCAGCCGTCGCTGCGTGAGCGGACAGAGCCCGCCGACCCGCACGTCGCCCTCGCGCCCCAGCAGCCCGAGCAAAATGCGCACGAGCGTCGACTTGCCCGAGCCGTTCGGGCCGATGAGCGCCGTGCGCGAACCCGACGCAAAGTCGACGCGCACGCCATCGAGCGCGCGAAGGGGACCGAAGCGCCGTGACACGCCCTGGATTTCAACGAGCATCGATCCACTCCAAGGCAGGGACAGCCGCGAGCGGCGCGTCGTCGACGAGCAGCTTCTTCGGCGCGAAGAGCGGCAGGACATGGCCGACGATGTCGACCATGTGCAGCGCCGGACATGAGCGTAGGAAGGCGAGCTCGGGCTTCCGGCTCACGAGCTCGCCGCTCAGGCTGCGCAGCTCGTAGGGCACGTCGCCGACGCCATCGCGATCGAGGTCATATCCTTGGTAGTCGCCCCAGTAGTTTCCCTTCCAACTCGTCGCGACCGCGTCGCCGCCGCCGCCGACCTCGACCTGCCTCGTGTTGTCACGAAACGAGTTGCCCTCGAACGAGTTGCGATGCGGACTCGCATGGAAACCGACTGCGACGTTGCTCATGTTGAATCGATTGCCACGGAAGCGATTCGCGTGTGTGCGGTCGAGCGGTGACGTGTCGAGGTAGACACTCATGGTGTTGCCCAAGAGCGCATTGTCTTCGACGACGAGATTGCCAGACCCCTTGACGCCGAGACCGATGCCCGCCGCGCCGGAGCAGCGCGCGATCAGGTTGCGCCGCAGCGCGACGTCGCGGCTGTACATCACGAAGACACCGACGACGTTCGCTACATATTCATTGTCTTCGACGACGTTGTCGTGGCTGTACATGAAGTGCGTCCCGTAGCGACAACCCGAGACGCGGTTGTGGACCACGCGGTTCTTCGACGAGTACCAAACAACGACGTCACGCGCATCGACGACGCTGTTGCCGTCGATGCTCGATTCTTCGACTTCCCAAAAGCGGATGCCATCGCCGCGCAAGCCGAAGGCCGCCTGCCCGCTGCCGACGACGTGGTTGTCACGAATCGTGACCTCTTTTGCGAGCTCGACGAGGATGCCGAAGAGCGCGCGACGCACCGTCAAGCCGCGCACCTCGACCCGCGACGCGCGCACGCGCACCGCCGCGTCGGTCTTGTCGAAGCGCGTCCCGCTTCCGTCGACGACGAAGCCCA
>CALLZN010000179.1 GCA_937858895.1 uncultured bacterium
CACCTCAACGTCACGACGCTCGGCGGCGACTTCACGAACGTCTTGCGCTGAGGCCTTCGCTGCTCAGGATGGGAGGCGGACCTAGAAGGCTTCCTATGCTGGCAGCTCGACCGGGCGTGGAACGATGGATCTTGGCGCTGGTGCTCGGCGTCGCCTTCCTCTTGCGCGCGCTTCAGGCGCAGGGCGCGGAGCCGCTCGTTGCGGGCGAAGCTGCGTTCTACGTCGAGTGGGCGCGCGCTTTCGCGCAGGGGGAGACGCTCTACGCCGGCCCCTTTCTGCGTGAACCCCTCTACGCGTGGCTGCTCGGCGGCTGGATGCGGATCTTCGGCGAGAGTCTAGAGGTGGCGCTGTGGATGCACTGCGTTCTCGGCACGGTTTCGACTTGGCTGACCTATCGCATCGGTCTCCGGGTCTTCGGTTGTGACGCGAAATTCACGAGCTTGACCGCAGCGGCCGTCGTCGCCGTGTCGGGGCTCGTCATCCAGCACCATGCGGTCCTCGACAATGGCGCGCTCACGATGACGCTCGTGCTCTTGGCCATCGAGCGCAGCCTCTCGGCGCGGACCATGGCGGCGGCGGCGGTCGCCGGCATTGTCTGGGGGCTCTGCGTCTTGACAGAGTACAAGACGGTTTTCTTGGCCTTGTCGACCCTGCTGTGTTTGGCGTCGACCCTGCCAAGGCCCGAGCGCTCGAGGCTCTGTGTCCTGCTGCTCGCGCTTGTGGTGCCCATCCTCGCGACGACCGCGCACAATCGACTCGTCGCCGGACAGTGGGTGCTCGTTTCGACCGAAGCGGGCTTCGAGTTCTGGAATGGAAACCATGCCAATAGCGACGGTCACGGAGCTGTGACTCCTTGGTCGCGCACGTCGTGGTGGGACGCCCACTATGAGGCGCTGTCCTTCGCGGAGACGACGACGGGCCTGCCTCGTAGTGAGTCGGCCGTCAGCCGCTTCTATAGCGGTGAAGCATGGCGGTCGATCTCGCAGAACCCCGGCGCCGCGGTCATGGCGATGGCGAACAAAGTACGCGTCCTCTGGTCCAGTCGCGAGCTGCCGCTCGACTACGTCGTGCGCGACCGCAGGATCGCGGACAGTTCATGGTTCTCCCTGCCGTTCTTCGTCATCGCGGGTCTCGGTCTCGTCGGCATGCTGTTCACGGTGCGTAAGCCTGGGCTTCTGCACTTGTTGGTCGTTGTGCAGACGATGGTCACCGCCGTCTTCGTCGTCGCGAGTGAGGAACGCATGCTGCTCGTGCCCCTCCTCGCGCCGCTGGCCGCACACGCGCTGCTCCTCGTGCTGCAGCGTGCGCGGGCCAAGGCCTGGTCTGCGGCGACGCTCGCGGGCTCGGCTGTGGTCGCGGTCGCGGCGAGCTTGCACACGCAGGCGCCGCAAGTCTCGGACTCGCAGCATGGAGCCAAGACCATGGAAGCTGAGGCGAGCGAGGCAGCGGTCCGCGAGCTCCTCCTCGAAGTCCCCTCATCGATCGAGTTGCGCTTTGCGCTTGCCAACGCGCTCTATGCCATGGGGGAGTACGCACGCGCGCGCCATGAGTACGAGCGGGTTGTTCAGGCCCATCCGCGGAATCGCCGCTACCTGGAGGCGCTCGGGCTCTGCTGTTCCGAACTGGGCGACGTCCCCGCGGCAAAGCGGGTCTTCGAGGCCGTCAAGGCGCGCCGTTGACACTCATGCTGCCGGGTATCGCGTTGGCGATCAGCGCAGTGGGACGAGCTCGACGCGCTTGAAGTGAATCTCAGCGCCTTCGGATTGCAGGCAGATGTGCCCTGCTGTCGTCTCACAGTCCCAGGCCTCGTTGACGACATCGCCATTGACTCGGAGTTGGACCCACGGACCGTCGACGATGATCTCGTAATCGTTCCATGCGCCGACGCGCCGCTCGTTGCCGTGTGTCTTGCGGGTGTTACGGCCGTAAGTGCGCGCCGCGACGACTTGCATCGGAAACTGACCGATGTTCCAAAAATCACCAGCGAAGCCGCTCTTGAGCTGAGCCTCGATAGAGCGCGGCCAAACTTTGTGTTCGCCTGTCATGCGCAGCAAGACGCCGCTGTTGCCGGCCATGCGGGTCACCGGATCAAAACGCCAAGTCACGCGCAGGATGTAGTTGTCGTGACGCTCCTTGGTGTAGAGATAACCCCACGGTTCGCCACGACAGACGAGCAGACCTTCTCCGTTGATGGACCACACGTCGGCCGGGCTGGCCATGCGGTCGCCGATCTTCTCGGCCCTTAGGTGACTGTCCCACGGATCGAGGTCGCGACCTCCAAACAAAACAATGGCTTGGCCATGTCGAGCCTCTTCGGGTGGAAGTTCGCGGATCAAGATGCGGCGGTAAGACGTACTCGTGGTTCCAGGAAGCATGTGGATGCTGCCACGTTGGACGTCGGTCTTGTAAGTCAGCGCAGCTAAGTCGTTCTCTCGCTGCACGACCGTGTCGCCGATGCGCTGGATGCGGACCGTGTTCCAAGAGTTGTCGTGCGCCGTTAGGCTGCACTCGAACGAGCGATCGCCGTCGTCCACAGCGACACCCGTGTGTGTGCGTTCGTCGCTGCGCCATTCAAATTCGAGTTCGAAGTTGCGGTAGCGCCGTTTGGTCTCGAGTCGTGTTGCGCTGAGGGTCGAGCGCAGCGTATCGCCATCGATTTCCCAACCGCGCACTTCGCGCCAGGCCTCCACCGACCTGCCGTCGAACAAGGCGTGCCAACCGGCGATCACTCGGTCGTGGGGGAGCGCCTCCGTCGGACAGCGGGGCGTCTGCCAAGAGCGAGTGCAGCTGCTCGTCGAGGCGAGGCAGGTCAGGGTTGCAAGAGCGGTGGAGAGACGACGCACACTGAGGGACGATGTCGGGGTCAGGGCCTCGAGTCAATGCCGTCGCCGTCGAGCTGGCCATGCACCGGTTCGCGTGGCAGCTGGCCGGCAACCTCGTAGCCGAAGGTCTGCATCACGTCGCTGCAAACGCCCTCGATGATCTCGACGTCCGCAGCGCTGAGCTCGCTGCGCCAACGACCGAGCGAGGCTTCGAGCGACGCGGATGTGCCGTGGATCTCGAAGCTCCTGTTCGCTCGAAGCGCTTGCGCGACGCTGTCGCTCCAGGCCAGGTCGAGGTAGCCAAGGAAGGCCTCGATGTGCTGCCGTGGCTGCGCGCAGAGATCTTCGTAACGCAGGATCATCACGTCGTCGAGTTCTTGCGGCAGGCCGCTGTAGATGGCCTGCCACGACGCCGCGAGGATGCTGGCTGGATAATCCAAGAGTTCGGGGTGTTGTTCGTGGACCTCCCTTCGCTTGGCGAAGGCGCGCCACGAGCACAGCACGTCGCGCGGATCGCGCACGAGCAGGAGATAGCGCGCGTCGGGCCAAAGCCTCTGCGCACCGAGGGCAACGCGAGGGTCGGGCAGCTTGTCACCCCACCAGAGGTAGTCGCGGTCGGCGAAGTGCTCGCGATAGAAGGCTTCGCAGATGTCCTTGCAGTGGCGCAGGAAGACCTTCGACAGTGTCGGCAAGTATGCGTCACGGACGAGCCCTCGCATCGTGATGCTCTCGCACGGCACGCACGCGCCAAGCCTGCTCGAAGGCAGGTTCACGAGCTCGTTGCAGAAGTACAAGAAGTCCAGGACCCGCGCCTCGTTCGTCAGCGCGATCCTCTCGTGGTGACGCAAGATCTCGTAGAGCCACGTCGCACCGCAACGGCCCGACCCGACGATGAAGAACGGTCTAGGCATGGAGGGCCAAGTTCGGGGAAGACAGCTGCCTCGTCAACCGCAGCATCTGAAGCGCAGTTACAAAGCTCGTCCGCAACACGCAGCCGCGTATGACGTCACTTCGCGGAACGCAGGATCTTCTCCAACGAGCGTCCCTTGGCGAGCTCGTCGACGAGCTTGTCGAGGTAGCGGACCTTTTGCGTCAATGGGTCCTCTATGTCCTCGACCCGGTAGCCGCAGATCGTGCCCGTGATCAGGTGGGCGTTCCGGTGCAGCTTGGCCCGCGCGAAGAACTGCTCGAAGGCCGCTTGGTCGGCGATTTGGTCGGTAATGGCGTCATCGTCGAAGCCGGTGAGCCAAGTGATGACCTGGCGCAGATCCTGCTCGGTCCGGCCCTTCTTGACGACCTTGGTCACGTAGTGCGGGTAGACCGAGGCGAAGGTCAGAGCGGCGATGCGCTGGCGCTGCTTGTCGTCGTTCGTCATGGTGTCGGCACCTTGCCCGAAGGCCCCGCCCGGCGCCACCGCCCGCCGAACCCTCGGCGCTTGCCTCGGATGAGAAGCGGGGCTTGATCGGTGGGCCGTGGCCGCTAAGCTCCTTGCCCCTCCATGCGCTGGAGCCGTCTTTGCATGGCGTTGCATGGGGAGAGTACAAGCGCCACCTTCCCTTCGATGTTCGACAACCTCACCTCCGCATTCAGCAAGGCCCTGGACAAGCTCCGTGGCCAAAAGAAGCTGACGGAGGAGAACATGCAGGAGGGCCTCAAGGCCGTGCGCCAGGCCTTGCTCGAGGCGGACGTCCACTTCAAGGTGGCCAAGGACTTCGTCGCTCGCGTCCGTGACAAGGCGGTTGGCCTCGACCTGATCCAGAAGGTCGATCCCGGGCAGCAGTTCATCAAGCTCTTCCAGGACGAGCTGACCGAACTCATGGGGCCCGAGGCCGTGAGCCTGCCGCACAGCAGCTCGGGGCCGACCATCGTCATGATGGCCGGTCTGCAGGGCTCGGGAAAAACGACGACCTGCGCCAAGCTCGCGCAGCTCATGCGCAAGCGCAAAAAAAAGCGCTGCCTGCTCGTCGCTGCCGACTTGCAGCGACCCGCCGCGGTCGACCAGCTCCAGGCCCTTGGCAAGCAGCTCGGCATCGACGTCTACGCCGAGGGCACCGACAAGCGTCCGCCCGAGGTCTGCAAGCGCGGCATCGAGCACGCCAAGAAACTCGGCCACGACTTCGTCATCCTCGATACGGCGGGCCGTCTGCACATCGACGACGCCCTCATGCGTGAGCTCGAGCAGATCGCGAGCGAGTGCAAGCCGACCGCGGTCGTTCTTGTTTGCGACGCCATGCTCGGCCAGGACGCCGTCAACTCGGCCAAGGAGTTCCACGCGCGCCTGCCGCTCAGCGGCGTCATCCTCACGAAGCTCGACGGCGACACCCGCGGCGGCGCGGCGATGAGCGTCAAGGCCGTGACCGGCTGCCCCGTCCTCTTCGTCGGCGTCGGCGAGAAGGTCGAGGATCTCGAAGAGTTCCATCCCGACCGCATGGCCGACCGCATCCTCGGCATGGGCGACGTCACGTCGCTCGTCGAGCGCGCGCAGGAGGTCATGGACGAGAAGGAGGCCGAGAAGGCCGCCAAGAAGATGCTCAAGGGGCGCTTCACCTTCGAGGACTTCCTCAAGCAGCTCCGCATGATCCAAAAGCTCGGCTCGATGAAGAAGGTGCTCGGCATGCTGCCGGGCGTCGGCCAAGCCATCAAGGACATCGACATCGACGACAAGCACTTCGGCCGCATCGAGGCCATGATCCTCTCGATGACGCCCCGCGAGCGGCGCAACCCCGACCTGATCGACACGAATCGGCGGCGGCGCATCGCGAAGGGCTCGGGCAACGACGTGCAGGCCGTGCATGGCTTGATCAAGCAGTTCAAGCAGATGCAGAAGATGTTCGGTAAGCTCGGCAAGGGTGGCTCCCTGCCCCCGGGTTTCGGCGGCACGCCGACCAAGGGCGGCTTCCGCCAGCCCCCCAAAGGAAGCTTCCCAGGCGGTCTCGGCGGCATGCCCCCTCAGTGGCGTCGCTACGAGCCTGCTCATGGGAGACTCGACACGATCTCGCCGGCGTTGCCGGCTTTTGCTTGGAATGCGTCTGCGGTGATGGCCATGCTCGTGCCCTCGTCTGGAGACGCGAACGATTTCGGAGACCCCACATGGTCGTCATGATCCGCTTGAAGCGCACGGGCCGTCGCAACCGTGCGTGCTTCCGCCTTAGCGCTATGGAAGGCCGCAACCCGCGTGACGGCCGCGTTCTCGATAACCTCGGCCTCTACGATCCGCTCGCACCGCGCAGCGAGGACCAGCTCCGCCTCCATTCCGACCGCGTCGTCGAGTGGGTGAAGCGAGGTGCTCAGCTGTCGGAGACGGCACGGGCGCTTTGCGCACGCTCGGGTATCGAGCTTCCTGTCCCTGCCGGTCGTAAGCCGCGCAAGCGCAAGCGCAGCACGACCAAGATCGCGGCCAAGGAGCTGCGTGACCGCGGCGTCTTCAAGGCCAAGAAGGAGCGTCGGCTCGCTCGCATCGCCAAGGCGAAGGCTGCGGCTGCCGCGGCTGCAACCCCGGCGTAGCAGCCTCTTCTTCCCGCGACGGCGCGCGCGCCGCCGCGGATTCGATCGCGGCCCCGAGTGTGTCGATTGACACGCCGGCGGTCGATGCCCAGCTCGAGGACGCTGCCAGTCGGCGAGCTTCTGCGTTTCGGGCATGGATCAGGGCAGGCAGTCCAGAGCGGCAGTCCAAGCGTCGGAGCAACAGTGGCCACCAAGAAGAAAACCAAGGCGGGCAAGGCGAGCGCCAAGCCGAGCGGCGCTTCGAAGAAGGCGCCGTCCAAGGCAGCGCCCTCCGCGTCCAAGACCGTGACCAAGGGCACCAAGAAGAAGCCGGGCGCAGCAAAGCCCGCTGCAAGCAAGAGCGCTGGCCCCAAGAGTGCGCCTGCAACGAAGCCAGAAGCGTCCAAGGCCAGCGGCAAGAAAGCGAGCACCGCGTCCAAGGCCCGTTCCGGTAAGAGCGCGGTCGTCGAGGTCGAAGAAGTCGTCATCGTCGGGCGCGGCGCTGGCGCCACGAGCAAGGCCACGACTTCCAAGTCCGCGGCAACGAAACCCGTCACGACGAAGCCTGTCACTTCACGGCCCAAGGCCGTTCCCAGCAAGGTGGGCAGCGCCGACGATCCGAACGCCGGCGGGGACGATGCTGACGCCGATGAGGATCTCGACATCGGCGACGACGAAGGTCGCAAGCCCTCGCGTCTGCGATCGCAGCCCGTAGAGGTTCAAGAGATCGACCAGCGCATCGACCGCGAGCGCAAGTCGAGGCTGGTGCCCTTCACGCCGCGCAGCTACGGCAGCACGCCAAAGAAGCCCAAGCCCCTCGAGATCATCGACGTGCTCGGTAAGCACATGGGCAAGGCGCCATCGCTTCCGCCAAAGCAGATGCCGGCGACGGTGGTCGAACTCGGCATCTACTGCATCTTTGCGCTCGGCGGCAACAGCGCCAAGGCGAGCCTCGACGCGACCAACCGCTTGACCAAGCGTTTCCCGGGCTGGAACGAGTTCCGCGTCAGTGAAGCCTACGAGTTCCTCGAGGAGCTCGAGGGTCTTGGTCTTCGCGAGCCCTACGACAACTGCGAACAGGTGCTCGACTTCGTCAACGAGGTCTACAAGGACCAGAACGAAGTCAGCCTCGAGTTCTTGCGCGACATGTCCCCGGACGACCGGCTCGTAGCGCTGAACCGCTATCGCTCCCTCGGGCCGTCGCTGTCGCAGTACCTCGCGCTCGGCCTCCAAGACTTCGAAGGCGTTATCTTCCACTACTCGTGGGCGCGGCCCATCCAGCGCGTTGGCATCGTCGATCGCTCGGGCTCGCCGAAGAAGCTCTGCGCGTCCATCGAGAAGATGTTCAAGGGCCTCGACACCGTGACGTTGCAGGTCGACCTCATCGACCTCGGTGAAGAGATCTGCCTTCCCAAAGCGCCCAACTGCAAGAACTGCTACCTCGTGCTCCATTGCAAGAGCCGCAAGGTCTGAAGCACATCCTGCTCGCATCGACTTCGCCGCGGCGCCGTGCCTTGCTCGAGGAGGCGGGCTTGGCCTTCGAGGTCGTGACGCCGGGCAAAGAAGGCGGCCTGGCGCAGGCCGCGCCGGAGGACGCCGCGCTCTCCTGCGCCCGCGCCAAACTCGACGGCGCCGCCTTCGATGGCCGCCATGGCCTCCTCGTCGCCGTCGACACGATCGTCGCGAAGGGTGGGCGCAGCTTCGGAAAGCCGCGCGACGCG
>CALLZN010000180.1 GCA_937858895.1 uncultured bacterium
TCGCAGGAACTGAACCCGCGGGCGGGGTGTCGCTCGCGCTCGTGCCGTTGGCGTCGCGCGACTCGAGGGTCCAACCGGCAAGCGAGACGGCGGTCTGCGTGGGGTTGTAGACCTCGACATATTCACGGTCGTCCGTGCCGCTGTCGTCGTAGGCGAACTCGTTGATGAAGACGGGGCCCTGAAAGCAGGCGAGGGCCAGAATCGATGCGAGCATGTGCTTTACTCCGGTGGGTCAAGCGAGAGTCGGTCCAGAAAGAGACTCAGTCGCGCGGATCTTAGCAGACGCGCTGGCTCGGAGGCCCAGAGATCAGGCCGCGTCGTAGAAGTCGCGGCAGACGCGCTCGAACTCGGCCTGGCAACGGACCGTGCACCAAGCATCGCGGCACGCGATCGCGTCTGGATGCAGGCGAGCGTATTGAACGGCATGCCGCCGCGTCGCGCCGACGGCCCGACTCGCGTCCTTGCAGAGACGCAGGGCCTCGGCAAGGTGAAGGCGAATCGCAGTCGCCTGCTCATCGAGACTCGGCACCTTGGCCTCGGCACCTGAGGCGACGCGATCGCAGTTTTCGAAGACGAAGGGATTGCCGATCGCGCCGCGCGCGATCGTGGCGCCGTCGCAACCCGTCGCGGCTAAGACACGCAAGACGTCCTCGGCCGTGAAGAGATCGCCGCTCGCAAGCACCGTGCGGACGCCAGCGTGCGCTTTGACGCGACGCAGAAAGTCGGTCGAACTCTGGCCCTCGTACTTCTGCGCCACCGTGCGACCATGCACCGTGACTGCCGCGACGCCCGCCGCGAAGATGGCGTCGAGGATCTCGAAGAACTTCGCTTCGGACTCCGGCGAGTCGTCCACCCCGCGACGCAGCTTGACCGTAACCGGTCTTCGTCCTGCGACCGACTCGACGACGCGCTCGACGATGTCGATGGCGATGCGCGGTTGTCCGAGCAAATAGCCGCCGCGACAGCGACCGAGCACCTTGCCAACCGGACAACCAAAATTGATGTCGATGACGTCGTAGCCCGCGTCGACGAGGTCTCTCGCGGCGAGCGCAAAGTTCTCAGGTGCGCTGCCCATGAGCTGGCCACCGACCGGATGGTCGTCATCGGGTACGAAGAGGACGCGCTCGCGCCCTTTGCCGCGCTGCAGGACCTTCTCGTCGATCACGACTTCGTTGAGCGCGTAGGGAGCGCCGTAGCGCCGCGCGACGCGTCGCATCGCGAGGTCGCTGTAGCCGCTGAGCGCGGCCTGGACCCACGGCCTGCCGATCGTGACGTTGCCGATCGCAAGACTGCCGATCTCGAGCTTGCCGGTCGCCACGTCACGAAGCAGCACGGGCTCAAGACTTCTTGAAGCCAGCGAAGAGTCCGAGGGCACCGAGGCCGCCGCTCGGCAGGCGCGACGAGATGAAGTCACGGAAGCTGTTCGTCTCGCCGATGATCTTGTCGCGCGCCGTGTCGAACCAGCTATCGAGCAGGCTCCAGTTGATCGGCGCCACTTCGAAGTAGTCGAGGGCGAAGAGCACGAGCAAGAGGCCTCCTGCGAAGAACACGAAGACCTTGAGGAAGCCGCGCACGAAGCTGCCGATCGCGAAGCCCGCAAAGAAGCTGAAGCCGAGCTTGAAGAAGCCCTCGGACCAAGCGGCTTCGCTCGACTGGGCCGCGACGCCGCCCGTGCCCGAACCCGCATCGAAGGAGTTGCCGAGCCCACTGCCTTGGCTGTTCACTGGCGCCGGCGGGTCCATCCACGCGAGGACCTGGAAGACGGCTCCGAGCACCACGAGCACGAGGCCCAAGATGAGCAAGAGCTTCTTCCACGTCGCCTGGCGGGCGAAGCGCTGCCACAGCGTCGGCTTCTGTGTGTCGTGCTCTCGGTCGTGGGCGCGCGGCTCGGTCATGGCGCTGTTCTACCGCGTCGAGAGCAGCGGGAGCAAGGCTGCGCGGAGTTCTGCGACGTCGCGGACCGCCAGGTAGCCGCCGCCGCGCGCCTTCGTGAAGATGGCGCTGCGCATGCCGGCCGCACCGGCGCCCGTCGCGTCGACGTCGGCGCGGTCACCGATATAGAACACGGCCTTGGTCGGCAGGTCGAAGCGCTGCGCCGCGACCCGGAAGCCATGCGGCCACGGCTTCAAACAGTCGACAGCCGTGTCGTCTGCCGCAACCTGGACCTCGAAGCGATCCTCGAGGCCAAGGGAAGCGAGCTTGGCGGCACAGGGATAGTCGGACCACGCGCCAATGCGCACACCGAGGTCGCGGACCTCATCCAAGAAGGCGTCGAGGCCCGGTCGCTTGC
>CALLZN010000181.1 GCA_937858895.1 uncultured bacterium
TTGCCGCGCGACCCGGAGAGCCGCGCCACGCACGTCCTCGACCTCACGACCTTCGTGCCGGTCGACTTCGTCGTGACCGACTTGCAAAAGCAGCGATCCAACGAGGCTGGATTCGTCGAGGTCTACCACGAGAGCGATGCGCTGTCTTATTACCGGGCTCGGCTCGTGTTGTCAGGGCGTGGAGGCGCTTCGACCCTGCTCGTGCCAGGGCGCTACCAAGTGCTTGCCTGGCATCCGGAGCGCGGCGATGCGTGCGCGACCTTCGAGGTCTAGGCTGCCCAGCCCGCCACGACTTCGAGTGCCGAAGTGCAGCGCTGCCAGCTCGAACTCAGGCCCTTTGTCCGCGTGCGCGGCCGCGTCAGTTGTCGAGACGTCGATGGCCCCTTCCTCATCGCGGCGATGCTCGACGCGACCCGCCAGAAAGGCTTACGACATGTCGAGCGCAGCCTCGCCGCCTACTCCTTGCCAATGCGCTTCACGGCTGCGACCGGCGACTTCGAGTTCCAGGTGTCCAGCACTCGCGTGCGGCTGCGCTTCTATGCCTTCACTTGCGCTACGGCGGATCAAGCGGGCGGCGCTCGTTCGAGCGGCTCGGTTGTGCACGAGCTCGACAACGCGCATGAGGTCGCCATCACGATCCGCTGAGCGGCGCGCATAGCCCTCCAGGTTGTGCGCGTAACGCGATTGGAGGCGCGATTTGCAGGATTGTTGCTCGGTGATTTGCCCGGAACGTGAGTCCTGTCCAGGTGCTAACCTGCCCGCACCCCCAGCAGGACCACGACGAGGACTTCGATCCATGTGTCAACGTGCACTTGCGGCGCTCACGTTTGCGATCTCAATCGCGACATCTGCGCTCTTCGCGCAGAACCCTCCCCTCGAGAACTTGCGCAAGGATGCCTTGCCAGTGCTGCCGAATGGTGGCCCCTTCGTTCTCGGCGATTTCACCAACGACGGTGTGGTGGACGTCTTCCAGGCTCCGAATGGAAGCTTCGGGTCTGTGCTGCTGGTTGGCGATGGCAGCGGACGCTTCACAGCACGGTCGCCCGCGCTGACGCCGAATGTTCACAACGTCGCGCTCGCTGCAGGTGACGTCAACGGTGACGGTAACCTCGACGTCGTGAGCGCGAACAGCGCTGTCTTCTCGCGCCCAGCGCAGACGCGGCTGTGGCTTGGCGACGGCCTCGGCAACTTCAGCGATGCGACGGCGCGCTTGCCCAGCGACGCCGATGATTCGACCGGCGTTCTGCTCATCGACGTCGATCGCAGGAACGGCCTCGACATCGTGATCTCGAATCGGAAGTTTGGATCCGTCGTCGGACAGACGAAGCTCTACCTCAATGACGGCCTTGGCAACTTCAGCGATGCGACGCTTGCGAACCTGCCCAAGCACGACGACGAAACCAACCACATCCATGCCTTGGACGTCGACGCGGACGGCGACCTCGACCTCTTCTTAGCCAACGGCTCCTATGTCCCACAAGCCAATCGGCTGTGGTTGAACAACGGCTCGGGGGTCTTCAGCGATGCGAGCGGTGTGTGGCTTGACGGACGGCGCGACTTGACGTCGGGCGTCGTCGCGATCGACGTCGATCGTGACAGTCGCTTGGATCTGATCGAGATCAACGACAACGACGCCTTGACCGGGCAGACGAGTCGCGTGCTCTTGCAGCGCAACGGTCGCTTCTCGACCGGACACGGCTTGCTACCAGCGACCGACTCGAAGTTCGTGCCCCCGCTCGCGGCGGACTTCGACGGCGACGGTGACCTCGATGTCCTCGTCCGCACGCAGCTCTTGCGCAACGACAACGGCATCTTTCGCGACGTGAGTTCTGCGTGGTTTGGGACGCTGCAATTCAGCTCCTACAGGTCCGCGCTTGCCGACCTCGATCGCGACGGCGATGTCGATCTCGTCAGCCAAAACGAAGCGATCGTCGGCACGCTGCTGCAAGTCTCGTTGAACGACAACCTCTCGGGCTTCGTGAACGCGTGCGGCGGCGCGATGCCCGAACGCAACACGCGCGGCAGTGCGGTTGCCGCCGACCTCAATGGGGATGGCCTCGTCGATCTAGCCGTGGCGACGGGCGCTGACTCTGGTGAGGGACGTCGGCTCTTCTTGCAAACGACGACCGGCTTCTTGGATCGCACTTCGCTCTTGCCGACGAGCACGGCTCAGGGAGCCTTCGTCGATGTCCTCCACGTCGACATGGATGGCGACAAGGACCAAGACCTGGTGTTTGTCGGGCGCGGTCGACGGCACGAAGTCGTGCTCCAAGACAAGGGGCGCTTCCTCGACGGCTCCGCGCTCCTGCCAGGCATCGTCGGTCCCGCGACCTCGATCGTGGCGGGCGACATCGATGGGGATGGACGCGACGACCTCGTCCTTGGTTACGAAGGGCAAACTGACGTCATCCTGATGGCCCAGGCGTCGGGTCGTGGCTACCGCGACGAGACGTCGACGCGCTTGCCGCAGCGCAGCGATTTCACGCGCGATGTCGTCCTGGTCGACATCGACAAGGACGGCGACCTCGACCTCGTTTGTGCCTGCGGCACCCGCACGACGATGGAGCGCACGCGCGTCTACGAGAACGACGGCCGTGGCCACTTCACGGACATCACGGATGCAGTCATGGTCTCGCTCCGTGGCGCGTTCACAGCGCTCGTCGCTGGCGACTTCGACGCCGATGGCGATGCCGATCTGGCAGTGTACGACGAAGCACCCGGACGCATGTGGCTCTGGGCAAACGCTGGTGCGGGCAGCTTCGGCCTGCGGCCGATCAGTTTGCCGGTATCGACACAGAATCTCGACGCGGCCGACATGGACGGCGACGGCGACATCGACATCGTCCTCGACGGTCTCGTCTTGCTGAATGGCGGCGCCTTGACCTTCCAACCCTTCGTCACACGGGCGAACGCAGCGGTCGTCGCCGACATCGACGCGGACGGCGACCTCGACACGGCGGATGGCAGCGGTCTTTCCTCGAATCTCTGGCGCCACGTCTTCGGCACCAGGCTCGCCCAAGTGGGACGACCCTATGGGATCGCGATCTTCGCCGAGAACGGCTTCGGCACGACGCCGCCTGTGCGAACGGCGGCCCTCTTCTTGGGTACACCGCTCACGACGGGCATCCCAACCAGCTTCGGCAGTTTCCGCCTCGACCTCGGTTCCGTGATCTTCGCCGGCGCCTTCCAAGTGCAAGGGCGCCTCGATGTGACGCTGCAGATCCCGAACGACGTCGCGCTGATCGGTATGGACCTCGCTTCGCAGGCGCTCGTGCTGCACGGCACGACGCCGTCGACCTGGCGGCTCACGAACGTGTGGGCGGATCGCATTCTGCGCTGACGCGGCGGGATCACGCGTCGATCCTCCGCGCGCAGAGCTCCGCACGCAGACCCAAGTCCGCGCTGTGATGCCCGCGCTGTGATGTCCGCGCTGGGGCCACAGGCTAGTTACCTGGCTGCGCCGCCTCGCTAGACATCCCCGAAGCGCGTGCCCCCCGCAGCTGATCCACCCCAAGTTGGAGAGACCCATGGATCCACGGCGAGCATCGCAACTTGCGAGCAGGGCGTTCTATCTATCCCTAGCGGGCGTTTTCCTCGCGCATTCCGAGTCCATCGCAGCGCAAACCCACGATCCTGCGCCCGTCCGCGTTGGCATCGAGTCCTACGGTGAACGATCAGGAAGCAACGATAGTGAACTGAGTGTGCACATCGATGCCAGTGGTCAAGACGCAGCCGCCATCCTGGTTGCTGGTGGCGCGGAAGGACAGTTCGGCTTCCTGCTGATCGGCGCCGAGAAGGCCTCGGTGCGCGGTCCCTTCGACACGCACTTCCTCGTCGAGCCGCTCGTGATCGTGCCGCTCGGACGCTTCGGCGTGGTCGGAACCCTTCTGCGCCTGCCCATCGACCTCGTCCAGATGGCTCCAAGCGTCGCGTATGTGCAAGCGCTGAGCATCCCAGGCGACGTCAGCTCTGCGTCTCTGTCTGCGGGGCTCGGTGTGCGCTTCGCCGCCGGCAGCGTGCAACCGAAGCTCGACTACGCCGGCCCTGCCAGCAGCGCAGTCCTCCTCGCCTACGACGCCGCTGGTGAAGTCCCTCGACACCAGGTCCTACATAGCGTCGTCGTTCCAACGAGCGGCTTCACGCTCGAAGAAGCTGGTCGCACGTCCGAAGGCGGCGTCACGCGCATTCTCATGACCTTGCACGAGACCGGCAATGCCGCTCAGGTCATCGAAACGAAGCGCAGCCTCATCGACCTCGGCTCGAGCGCAGACCCGGTCATCGAAATCTGGATCCGCCAGACCTTCGAAGGCTTGCCGAGTCCATCGCCGTTCGAGCGCGCAGCACGGATCGAACGGGATTTCTGAGGCAGTAGACCTCAATGTTGCAAAACCTCCACCCGTCTGGCGGCCTCTGGAAGCCCCCTTTTGTGCCGAATCGTGCTCGACGATAGACCCAGCCAGCAGTCGCCCCTTTCAGCGCCATGCTGTGCAGGGTCCGCCTCAGACGTGATGCAGCAGCACATATGCTGCAAACGCATAGTTGATCGCCGCGTGAACGACGACCATGGCGATCACGGCGCGTTCCGACACTCGGCCCGCGAGGTGGGCAAAGCAAGCGGCGACGAGCACGGACAATACTGGCAAATACAGTCGGGCGATCGCTGGCAACCTGAAAGACCAAACACTGAGAAGAACGAGCGCAAGGCACAGGAGGAGCCCGAGGATCCTGGAGTCGCGGGGACGCAGAGTGAAGACGAACGCCAGCGGTAGCCACTGGAAGAGCAGGACCATCTCCAAGGCGAACCTCTTCAACTCCCCGCTAGACAATGTCCAGCTTGAAGCCAAGTCGGCCATATCCTTCGTCGCGCTTTGCAGTTCCCCATGCGCGACGTTGAGGAAGATCAGCGCTGGCACCAGTGGCAATACGCCATACAAAAGACCGAAACGCAACGTAGTCGCCAGCCGGCCTTCCTTGCATCCAACGAAAGCGAGCAACGCCGGCGCAGCAAGCCATGGCAAGTACGAAGACTTCAAGAACAATGCGCTGGCTTGAAGGGCAGCAAGCCCCAAACCGGCGACCTTCTTCGCTGGCGAGCGCAGAATACGAAACGTCAGCAAGACTGCCGCGAGTGCTGCTGTCGACACGAAGGGATCGAGGTAGAACTGACCTGCGCTTCGTATGGTCGTGATGTGCGACAGAAAGACCACAGCCGCACAATTCGCAAACAGCAATGCGGCGTGCCCACAGATCTCGAACACGAGGAGCCGAATGAGCCAGGCCTGAGCGAAGAGGGCGCTCAGCGACAGGACAAAGAAGGCAACGGGAATGCTCGCAGTGATAGAACTCACGAGTGCGACGGCGACCGGGACCAGCCAACTCGTGGGATGGAGGATGTCCTTCCTAGCCAAGCTCTCCGTCAGATTCGGATCGCTCTGCCCGGTCAGCGCTCTTTTGACCTTGGCTGCGCGATGGCAATAGAAGTCGATCGACACATATCCATCGAAGATCTGTCCTTGCCGCACGGCAAAATCGGGAGGATTTCGCTTTTGGAGGTACAACTTCGAGCCACCACACAAGGCAGTGACAAGGAAGCACAGAAGGACGAAGATCAGGCTCCACTTCTGCATGCGAGCTAGAGTTTCACCACTAGTGGGTGTGATCACGGTGTGAGCGTATCCGTTCTCTGAAGAAACGCTGCCGACGCTTCGATCGCGACGTCACAATTTTGTTCCAGAGTGCGCCCGCTCTTCTTGCGCGGGGAAAACGAGTGGTCGCCATCGTCGAGCCATTGCAGCTCGACGGCTGGCGACATGCGATACGTCGCGACTTCTGTGGGCACACCGAAGGGATCGCGTTCGCCCTGCAGGATCAGCGTTCTAGTTTGTATGGTCTCGAGGTGGGCGGTACGGAGCTGGTCCGGCTTGCCCGGCGGATGGAAGGGATAGCCGTAGACAACGACGCCCCGCGCACCGAGATGGTGCAACCCGGCACATGGGTAACACTTTTGTCCGGGGACATAGGTAACACGT
>CALLZN010000182.1 GCA_937858895.1 uncultured bacterium
GGAGTTCAGGCGCCTGCCGCGTGACCTCGAGACGATGTTCGTCAAGAACGAGGGCGGTGAGATGGTGCCCTACAGCGCATTCATGGAGGTCAAGAAGCAGCAAGGGTTGAATGAGATCACGCGCTACAACCTTTATCCGTCCGCTGCCATCCAAGGCGTACCGGCGCGCGGCTTCTCGAGTAGTGAGGCGATCCAGGCGATCCAAGATGTTGCCAAGGAAACGCTGCCTTATGGCTATGGCATTGGTTGGGAAGGCCTGTCGTGGGACGAGTCGCAGCAAGGCAGCGCGTCGCTCTACATCTTCTTCGTCGTCGTGGCCTTCGTGTATCTGATCTTGGTCGGGCAGTACGAGAGCTTCCTGATTCCAATGGCGGTGATCTTGTCGCTGCCGATCGGCGTGTTTGGAACCTTCCTGTTCCTACAAGAGTTCGGACTGGCGAACGATGTTTGGGCGCAGCTCGGCCTTATCATGCTGGTCGGCCTCTTGGGTAAGAACGCGATCCTGATTGTTGAATTCGCCGTGCAGCGACGCCGTGACGGCCTGTCGCTCCAAGAGGCGGCGGTCGAAGGTGGCAAGACTCGCTTCCGGCCGATTCAGATGACGTCGTTCGCCTTCGTCGCGGGCCTCGTTCCGTTGGTCACGGCGACGGGCGCTGGCGCCATCGGAAATCGGACCATCGGCACGTCTGGCGTCGGCGGCATGCTCTTCGGCACGGTGATCGGCGTTTTGATCATCCCGGGCCTCTACTACTTGTTTGCCAGGATCTCCGACGGCAAGAAGTTGCTGCGCGACGAGACCGACATGCCGTTCTCCGAGCAGTTCGAGTTCGGGACGGGGGGGCACTTATCTGGCCATCTCACCGACGACCCGCCGCCAAACGAGTAAAGCAACGAGGGCGCGACTTCGACGAAAGCTCCACAACTGCAGCACGCACGCACGCCTTCGCAGTACCATGCGCGCCTTTCAGGTGCAGCCATGAACATCGAAGAACGTCTCGCAACTCTCGAGCGGAAGAACCGCCGTCTCCAGCAAGGCCTAGCCTTGCTCTTGCCGCTTGCTGTCGCTTGGCCCCTTCTCTCCGCGGTGTCGCCGCACGCGAGCCGCGAAGATGTCGTGAGTGTTCGCGCCGCCGACGGCTCCGAGCTCCGCCTCGAAGCGCGCAAGGACCAAGGCCTCGGCCTCTTCTTGCTCGACAAGGAGGGCAAGGTCCGCGCGAGCATGACGCTCGATGGCGACATGGCGAGCGTGCGCGTCAGCGACAAGAAGCAATCGACAGCGGCGAGCCTCGAGGCCGGCGCTGTCGGTGCGGCGCTCGGCTTGCGCCAGGGCGAGGCTTGGCGCATGCGCGACGAAGTCATGAACGGCGTCCCGAGCTCGAGCCTCTATGACAATGGCGGCGTCGAGCGCATTCGCTCGGGGCTCTTCAAGGACGAGCCGGTGATCTCGCTGCGCGATCCCGAGGGCAAGGACCGCGCTTGGATGGTCGTCGAGCGTGGCCCCCACGCTTCCGTTGCCGTTCGCGGCGCCGGGCGCTCGGAGGTCGCGCTGCATGCGCGCGCGAACGATCCCTGCGGGCTCGGGCTTCGCTCGGCCGACGGCAAGATGAAGGTCGGCCTCATCGGCGACGACAGCTATGGGCAGGCCTTCTTCTACGGGCCTGACGAGCGCGCCCGCATCGTCGTCGAGGCGCGTGATTCGCGGCAGGCGATCGAGGCCATCGACGGCAAGAACATCAAGCGCCTCGAGCTCGGCGTCGTCGACGGCAGCTCGCGCTTCGTCCAGCGCAACCGCGCAAACGAGATCTTCGAAGATCGCAGCGAAGGCCCGGCCGAGAAGGTGCAAAAGCAAGGCGAGGAGACGGCGCCGCCGACCGAAGGCGGCGCTGTCGAACCGGGCGGACGCAAGGGTTGAGCGACGCAGTCATGGGCAGCGACTTCTATTGCGAGGAAGTGTTCTCCTTCAAGACCTCGGTCGAGGTCGTCGAAGAGAGCCAACGCGTCGTCGCTTACAAGCACACGCGGCCGCACTGGCCCGTGCACATCGTCGTCGTCCCCAAGCAGCACGTGCCGAGCCTCGTCGACCTCGGCGCGGCGGACGCTGAGCTCGGCTTGCTGCACGAGGTCCTCGAAGTCGTGCGCCGCGTCGCGGCGCGGGTCAACGAGCAGTATGGTGCGGCCCGCGTCCTGACGAACCTCGGGGCGTATCAGGACAGCTTGCATCTGCACTTCCACGTCAACTACGGAGCGCCGCTCTCATGACTTCGATTCTCGACGAAGACCTCGTCCGAGCAGCCAGTGATGGCGACCTCGAGCGCGTGAGGCAATTCTTGGAGGGCGGATCGGCGCCGGATGCGCGCGACGAAGCCGGCCAGTGTGCCTTGTCGATGGCGGCTGCCAGGGACCACGAGGCCGTCGTGCAGCTCCTCTTGGACTTCGGCGCGGATCCGAGCGGCGCGGGCGCCGACCCGACACCAGCTCGGGCAGCATGCGTGATGATGTCCGCTCGCGCGCTTCGCCTCTTGCTGGCCGCGGGCGCGCGTCCCGACGAGTCGCACAAGGATGGGCAGAGCCTGCTCCACGGCGTTTTCATTGCCGATGGAACGCGCCGCGACAGCGGCTACCTCGAGCTCGCCAAGCTCCTTCTCGACGCCGGCGCATCGATCGATGCCGAGGACCGCGACGGAGCGACGGCGCTCACGCGCGCGGTCGTCCTCAATCGTCCCGAGAGCGTGCGGTGGCTTCTCTTGCATGGCGCCAATCCACGCCTCGGCGCGTCGCAGAACTTGTCGCTGCTCGAGATCGCCAAGAGCCGCAAGCAGGCAGAGATCGTGCGCCTCCTGACCCAGGCGCTCGGTTGATGTGACAGGGCCAGAGCGGCCGCAGCGCTTCAGCCGTTGCGGCGGCGCTCGAACTGCGCAGTCGCCACGACGAGCTCGACGCGTCCATTGCGCTGTGCGACCTGGCCCTCGATGCGATCGCCTTCTTCGAGTAAATACGGGTTGAGGCCAGCGACGTGCGGCAGATAGGCGAATACTTCGTCAGCGCCTTGGCACCGGAACCACGCGACGTAACGATCCGGGCTCACGGACGTGCAAAGCAATTCAGTGGATGACATGAAGCCTCCTCTCGGACGACGTCGGCGCGGTCTTGATCTCGGCGCCCTCGCAGCGATGGCACTGTGCGTGCCGCTCGCTTCGTGTGGAGGAATGCGACACATCGCAGGCACACGGTCGCTGCGCGGCCCGCAGCCGAGCCTCTCCGAGCTCGAGTGGGCGATCGCCGAGCACGGTGTGCGCACTGTCATCTCGCTGCGCGCGCCGCGCACGGGCGATCCAGCCTACGAAGCGCAGGTCGCGACCTGCGAGCGCGCCGGCGTGCGCCACGTTGCCCTCGATTGGAGCGCCCGCGCGACGAGCGACGACAAGGTCGATGCCTTGGTCGCGATCTTGCGCGACGCCGAGGGCCCGGTCTTCTTGCACTGTCGCAACGGGCACGATCGCAGCTCGCTCGCCGCCGCGATCTACCGCCGCGTCGTGCTCGACCACGACGCCGATGCCGCGGCCGAAGAGCTCGACTTCGTGCCCCACGGCCACCTGCCGCTCTTTGGCTACGAGGCGATGGACGAGGCTTGGCGGCGCTTCCTCGCGCGCGAGCACCGTGAGGAGCGAGAGCAACGCGAGCAACCAAGCGCGCGCTGAGGGCGCCGCCCGGCCTCAGCCGTGCTCTTTGAGGACCATGTCGATGGAAAGCGCGGCCGCGAGGAGCAGGGGACCGGCACCGGCTGTGTCGACGCCGTCTTCGAGGGCGACGACGTAGTTGTCAGCGCTCGTGAAGAGCTCCTTGCCCGCGCCGGCCCACTTCTTCGTGACGGTCCCGAGCTTCGCGCCATTCTCGGCGATGAAGTCGAAGTTCCAGCCGACCCAGTTACCCTTGAGGTCGGCGACCTTGCGGTCCTCGGCGTCGAAGAGCTCGAAGCGACCCCCGAGTGACAGCAGGCGTTGCCGGAAGGTGCCGATCAACTCGCCTCGCGCGTCGAGGACGCGCACGCGCGAGCGCAGCAGGGTCAGGCCACGCTCGATCGTCAGCAGGATCTGTTGATCCTTGTCGCGCACGTGGACTTCGAAAGGCAGGAGCGTCTTGTTGACGAAGAGCTTCATCGCCTTGCGCAGGCCCGAGGCTTGCTCGACCGCGCTCGCGAGGAAGGTCCCGTCCGCGGCATCGTAGATGTCGAAGGCCTCGTGCAGCTTCGCCAACGCGACGCGTTCTTTGATGATGTAGGTCTGTTTGTCGAGCATCGTCGTCCTCAGCCCGGAGGCCAGGTGAAGTCGCGTTCCGCGAGGACGTGAACATGCAAGTGCATGACCTCCTGCCCGCCGCCGCGGCCGTCGTTGACGACGACGCGGAAACCATGCTTAGCGAAGCCTTCTTGCCGCGCAATCTCTCCGGCAACGAAGAAGAGGTGGCCGAGCAGCGTGCGATCTTCTTCACGCGCGTCCGAGAGCCTCGGCACGTAGCGTTTGGGGATGATCAAGATGTGCTGCGGTGCCTTCGGCGCGATGTCGCGGAAGGCGAGGCAGTGGATGTCGTCCCAGACGATGTCGGCCGGCACTTCGCCGCGCAGGATCTTGCCGAAGACCGTCGGGTTCTCAGGATCACTCATGCTTGCTGAGTCTACGACCTCGCCCCACAGTCGGTAGTATGCAAGGCATGAAGGTGGTCGTGACGGGCGGGACCGGTTTCGTGGGGGCCGACATCGTCGACGCCCTGCTGACGCGCGGTGACGAGGTGACGCTCGTTACGCGTGACGTCTCGCGACTCCCTCACGACTTGCAAGGACGCGTCGAAGCGCAAGCACTCGATGCCCTCGACTTTTCGGGCTTCGATGCGGTCGTGCACCTCGCTGGCGAGAATCTCTTCGCGCGGCGTTGGTCGGAGGAACAAAAGAAGCGCATCCTCCGCAGTCGCATCGACACGAGCGAGGCGGTCTGCCGTGCGATCGAAGTCGCGCAGCCTGCGCCCAAGGTCCTCGTTCACGCCTCCGCAGTCGGCTACTACGGGCCACGTGGGGACGAAGACCTCGACGAGACGAGTCCACCGGGCAGCGACTTCTTGGCCGAGGTCTGCGTCGCGTGGGAAGCTGCCTGTGCGCGCGCCGAGCGCTTCGCTTGTCGCGTCGTCGCGCTGCGTCTCGGCATCGTCCTCGGGGAAGGCGGCGGCGCCCTGCAGCAGATGAAGACGCCCTTCACGTTCTTCGTCGGTGGGCCCATCGGTGACGGCCAGCAGTGGATGTCGTGGATCCATCGACGCGACCTCTCGCGGCTCGTTCTCTTCGCGATCGACGACGAACGTTGTCGTGGTCCGATCAACGCTGTCGCGCCGCACCCGGTGCGCATGAACACCTTCGCGAAGGCCCTCGGCAAGGCCATGCTGCGGCCGTCGTGGTTGCGCGTGCCGGCGTTTGCTCTTCGTTTCGCGGTCGGCGAAGCGGCGGCGGTCATCCTCCAAGGCCAGCGCGTCTTGCCAAAGCGGGCGCGCGAATTCGGCTTCGACTTCGAGTATCCGGAGGTCGCGGACGCGCTCGGCGAGATCTTCGCCTAGCTAGCTAGCCACGACCTCGCGGCTAGACCGGCGCGGCCTCGTGCTCGACGCGGATGACCTCGACCGGGCAGTCTCGCGCTGCGAGCTCGATGTCTTCGTCGAGGCGCGCGAAGTGAGCTGCGGCGTCCGCGCGAATCACGCAGTCCTCGCCGTCCTCGACGACGAAGACGTCGGGGACGAGGTCTTGGCAGAGGCTGCAGGAGATGCAACCCTCATCGATCCATACCTTGGATATCTTCATCGGGGATATCTTCATTGGCCTTCTTTGCGCGGCTCCTGAGTTTGCTCCTGAGTCCGACGCCCGTCCTTGACCAAGATAGCAGCGTAGCAAGCATGAACTCGAACGATGTCGCGGATGGCGCCGGCGCCGGGCCGAAGGTCCGCTACCAGAAACAGGACAAGGTCGCCGTGCTCACGCTCGAGGACCCTCCGGCCAACTGCTACAGCCACGCCATGATGCGCGAGCTCGACGCGGCCATCCTCGAGGCGCGCTTCGACGCCACGGTCGAGGTCATCGTCCTCGAAAGCGCTGGCGTCAAGTTTTTCTGCGCGGGCGCGGACATCGGCATGCTCGAGACGGCGGATCCGGTCTTCAAATACAACTTCTGCCTCCATGCCAACGAGACCTTGCTCCGCCTCGAACACACGCCGAAGCTCGTGATCGCGGCCCTCCAAGGGCACTGTGTCGGTGGCGGCCTCGAAGTCGCGCTCGCTTGCGACCTTCGCATCGGGTGCCGGGCTTCGGGCAAGGTCGGGCTGCCCGAGGTCGCGCTCGGCGTGCTGCCTGGCACCGGTGGCACGCAGCGGCTCACGCGGCTGGTCGGCAAGGATCGGGCGCTGCATTTGATGGTCGAGGGCGCGACCTTCGACTACGACCGCGCGCTCGAGCTCGGCATCGTGCACGAACTCTTCGATGCCGAGCGTGACGGCCTCGACTTCCGTGCGCAGGTGCTCGCCTACGCGCGACGCTTCACCACGCCGGGCAAGGCCTCGATGTCGGTCGGTCACATCAAGCGCGCTTGCCAGGGCGGCGCCGGCCTGCCCCTCGAGCAGGGCCTCGCCCTCGAGCGAGAACTCCAGGCCAAGCTCTTCGCGAGCGCCGACGCGCGCGAAGGCTTGACCGCCTACCTCGAGAAGCGTGCACCGCGCTTCGAGGGTCGCTGAGCGAAGCGCGCCCATGCGAGCCCTCCGCATTGCCGCGCACGGCGGCCTCGATGCCCTGCAAGTCGTCGACATCGAAGAGCCGGAGCTCGGCCCTGGTGAGGTCCGCGTCGCCATGGCGGCGGTCGCGCTCAATCATCTGGACGTCTGGGTCCGCCGTGGCGTGCCCGGGCATGTCTTTCCGCTGCCGATCGTGCCGTGCTCGGACGGCGCGGGGCGCGTCGTCGAAGTTGGCGCCGCCGTGCGCGGGCTCAGCGTCGGCGATGAGGTCTTCGTCTTGCCAGGCGTCAGCGACCCACGTGGCGAAGCGACGCTGCGCGGCGAGGACCAGCTCGACCCCAGCTACGAGATCCTCGGCGAAGCGCGCGACGGGCTCGCGTGTGAGCGGGTCGTGCTTCCCCAAGAGAACGTCCACCGCAAACCGCAGCGGCTCTCGCTCGTCGAGGCGGCGGCCTTTCCGCTCTCCTTCCTGACGGCTTGGAACATGGTCGTGCGGCGTGCCTGCGTCCAGCCAGGCGAGACCGTCCTCGTTCAGGCAGCGGCGAGCGGCGTCGGCGTCGCGGTCGTCGAGATCTGCCACCTGATCGGTGCGCGCGTCATCGCGACGGCGGGGTCCGCTGACAAGTGCGCGCGCCTCGAGGGGCTAGGGGTCCTGCGGGCGATCCGCTACGACGAGGAGGATGTCGTGACGGCGCTTCGCGAGGTCGCTCCCGGCGGCGTCGAGGTCGTCGTCGACCACGTCGGCAAGGCGACCTTCGATGCATCGCTGCGCTGCCTCCGTCGCGCTGGCCGCTACGTGACCTGCGGCGCGACGACCGGGACCTCGGTCGGCGTCCACCTCGGACACGTCTTCTTCAAGAGCCTCTCGATCCTCGGTTCGACGATGGGGCGACGCGGCGACCTGCTCCAGATCGCGCGGCTCATGGACCAGGGGCGGCTCTCGCCGGTCGTCGGCGCCGTCTTGCAAGGGCTCGAAGCCGTTCGCGAAGGCCATAGACTGCTCGAAGATCGCAGCGTCTTCGGTAAGGTCGTGATCGAGCACTGAAACGT
>CALLZN010000183.1 GCA_937858895.1 uncultured bacterium
TGGTCGGACGAGCCTCGAAGGCGGGACCGCTCGCGAGCGCCTTGGGCGTTTGCCAGCGTCCCTGCACGCGAACGCGGCCGTGGACATCGTGACTCTCACCCGTGAACGCGTCCCAGACGACGAAGATCTGACCGTCGGGGGTGACCGCGATATCCGGCGCCCGCTCGTTCCAAGAGGTAGCAGCAACAGCCTCGACCGGCCTGAAGTCACGACCGTCGAAGACCCTGAAGGCGATGTCCCATTGGCCCTGCACGAGTCGCTGCCAAACGATCGCAAGGTCATCGTCGCCGATCGTCGACGCTGCGTGATGGACCGCGTTGTGTGGAATGTCGTCGACACTGCGCCACTCGTCGACGCTTGCATCGTCATCCACGCGGCCCAGCAGCAGCGTCCACACCCGCGTGACCGGGTCCTCACGTTCGACGATCAAGTAGGTCGTCCCGGCCTTCGTGTGCGTCAACGTCGGTCGACGCAGTCGACCCGCCGGGAGCTCGATGCGCGTTCCTTGTGAGACTACATTGGCGACGTCGCAGATCGCGAACATCAATGCCGCGCCCATGGTCGCGTCGTGTTCGACCCAGACGTGAGAGAGGCGGTCGGAGCCGATAGCTTCGACATCGGCCTCGTACGCCTCCGCGCTCCCGACGGTCGCGACCGTCAACTCAGCGCTTGCAGGGTCGTAGCTGAATTGCTTGCCCTGCGCAGGAGCACCAATGCAGGCTACGGCGCAAGCGAACGACATCATGGCGGCGGCGATCATCGTGAAATCCTGCAGGATTTCGCGCGACGCTGCTCGCCCAAACTGAAAGTCGAGCCTTCAACTATGAGGCGACGCTCACCTGCCGATCGTCACCTCAGCGCCGTCCGAGACCGCCCAATAGCACTCCCGTTTTTGCATGTTGCAGCGCAACTCGAGCACCTGCTGATAGAAGCGCGCGCCGATCAAACGCGCGTCATTGGGCACCTGGAAGACAAAGCGCGGCCCGCCAAAGGCGACGATCTCGGTCGATTGGTAGAGCGAGCCACAAGCGCGCGGGCTGAACGGCAGCAGCGAAAGGTCGATCGGCAGCGCAAAGCCTGCAATACGTTTGTTCGAGAAGCCGAGCGCGATGTAGGCCGTCTGCGACACGACGCGATTGTTGTAAATCCCGGCATTGATGATCGCGACGCTCGCTCCGAGCTTCGGGCTGCCCTCGTACCTGAAGAGCACGGGCACGGGCAGCTGCGGATCGGTGCACGGAGTGCCGTAGAAGCGTATTCCTGCCTCTTGACCGGCGAGACCTGCTGCCGAAAAAGCCAAGATGGCCAAGATTCGCGATATGAGGGACACGGACGACTCCTTCGGTTCTCGAGCGACGACAGTACGAACGCACAAGGATATACCTCCGGGCGCCACGACGCCGACTTGCCACGTCCTTCTTGCTTGTTCTGCGCACGCGCCGGCCGGTTTGTGGCGCGGCAGCACGCTCGCTGCCGAAGTGGAAACCACGCTGCGATGGGCGCTCGATGCCAACCTTCGCCTGGCGTTCGCGACCGACGCCTTGACCCTGCACAGCTTGGCCATCGACAGCCCCGACGTGACCGGCACCCTCGTCGAGGCCATCGTCGAGGGCAAGGTCGAAGTCGTCGGTGGCGCCTACGCGACGATCAACGGCCTCCTGGCTGGCGGCGAGACCAACATCCGCAACCGCATCATGGGCGCTGTGACCTTCGTGAGGCTCGCTTGCTCTCCGGCTACGACACAGTGGCAGCGGCACTTCGACGTGTGGCCGCAACAAGCGCAGGTCCTCACCGCTTGCGGCATCGATGGCCTCGTGCTCATCCCAGGTAGCACGCGCAGCAGTCCGAGCACGCCGCTCCACGAAGACGCGGTCTCGCACTTGCCGGGCATGGATGGCAGAGCTCTTGCCGTCATCACGCGCTCGAAGACGGCAGGGGTCGCTCCATCCCGGGTCGGCGATGCCATCCATGCCGCCAAGGACAGCGTGGCCGAAGGGCGCTCCGCCATCGTCGCGACTTGGGTACCGACGGCGACGAACGACCAAGCGGTCGAGCTGCGCGCGATGCTCGCTGCGACCCTCGCTGCCGAGCTCCGCAGCGACAACACGGTGGCGGCGATCGTCGAGCCACGCCAGATCTTCGCTGCGGCCCAGGCGCGTGGGGGCGTGCAGCGGGGTGCCTCACCCTTGTCGATCGACATCGACAGCGCCTGGCACGGTGAAGTCCTCGGGGTAAACGGCGACCGCCTCCTTCGAGGCACAGCCCGCCTCGAACGTTCCATCCTCGACGTCGAAGCCCTGGCCTGCCTCGAGACCTTCCTCGGTCGTCACGGCGCGAAGAGCAGCTACCCGCATTGGGAACTGCAAGAAGCGTGGCGCGGCCTTCTCAGCGCCCAACACCAGGAAGTTCGCGAACGCCAACACGCCTTCGTCGGCATCGCGATCGCCGACATGATCCGCGCACAGAGCCTCGTCGACGACGCGAGGGAGCGCCTCGAAGCCACGATCGCGCGCCGCGCTCCAAGCGACAAGAACGGCTGCGTCGTCGTGAACTGTCTCGGCTGGGAACGGAGCGTGGAAATCGAAGGGAAGCCCATCGTCAAGGTGCCCGCCTTCGGCTGGCTCGCGCTGCCCGACGTCAAGCAAGCAGCCGTCGAGGGTTCACGCAACGCACGCCTGCGCCTCGCGCCCGAGGACGACGAGCTCGTGATCTCCGCCGCGAAGCTCCGCATCAAGCTGCATCGCCGTCGCGGCGTCATCACGCAGGTCTTCTCCGAGGACTTTCCGCAAGGCATGCTCGACGCGAAGCAAGAGCTGCTCGCCTTCGAAGTCCGCAACGACGACGGCGTCGAGCGCTTCGAGGACAGCGTCGAAGTCCGCAGCGACATCCACGGCGTGCGCATCGAGCGCCATGGCAAGGACGGTAAACTCGATTGCCGCCTCGAAGTGCGCGAGAACCCGTCGCGCATCGTCGTGCACGTAGCTGCCAAGGAGCTGCCACGCCCCGGTTGTCGACCGGACGTCGGTGACGACGACTACAGCGACTGCAGCACCGGCGCCTACCTTCGCGACGCCTTCAGCATGAAGGTCGTCGCCAAGCTCGGCGGCGCACCGACACGCATCGTCGACACGCCCTACCACGTCGGCACGATCGATCCGCGCAAGGCCCAGACGCTTCGCTACGCGGGCGCTGGCAGCAAAGTCGAAGAGAAGGTCCTCGCGCCCTTCACAGCCTCGAGCTTCGTCGACGTCGTCGAAGCGCAGAGCGGCCGCGGCCTGCTCTACATCCACGACGGCGGCATGGGCTTCACCGCTGACCGCGCTGGCGCGCGCGCGATTCTGTCGACCTGGGACATCGGCGGCGCGTGGGTCGACAGCTTCGAGACATCGTTCGCGCTCGTGCCGCACGGACCGATGACGCACGAGCAGCGCGCGCGCCTCGCGGCCGAGCACCGCAGTCCGCTGCGCGTCCTGCGCGGCGCGCACGGCGACGGACAACTGCCCGACCGCTTCAGCGGCGTCCGCCTCGAGGGCGAACACGCTTCGATCACGGCGTTCTTCCGCGAGGACGTGCGCGTCGCCGACCTGCTCTGTGGGGACCGGAGCTACGACCAGGAAGACGACGAGCGCGGTGGCCCTTGGGCGCTGCGCATCGTCGAGTTCGACGGGGTCAAGACGGCCCTGCGGCTCGTCTTCCCGAGCCAGGTCGAACTGGTGACCAAGGGGACGCCCATCGGCGCGGTGCTCTGTGAACTCGATCGCGATCCGGTCCAGCGCAACACCTACCTGCTCGAGCTTCAACCACGCGAGATCGCGACGGTGCGCTTCCGCTATGCCCGGTGAGATGGGAGCGAAGGCAGCACGCGGCCGCCGAGTTGCAGAACAGTGGCCGCCACGACGGACAAGGGAAAAGCTCCGCACTCCGCGTCGAAAGCGCGCGATCCGCCAGACCCGCCTTCCAAGTTCGCTCTTTCGAGGGCAAACTTCTCGCATGAGAGTCGCCGCCCAAGCACTCGTCATGGCGTGTTTCCTGCTGCTCAGTACGGTTACGGCTCAGGCTCCGTACAAGGTCGGGGCGCGCTATGAGGCCTTCCTCAATCCGACGAGCACGGGTTCGAGTCTCCTCTACGCTTCGGTCTACTACCCGGCGACTCAAGACGGCTATCAAGCGCCGATCGTCAAGCGCCAGGGAGGCCACCCGGTCCTCGTCTTCCTGCACGGCTTTGGAGCGCTCGGGCAGATGTATCCCGAGCTCGGCTTCGACTTTGCGCGCGCCGGCTACGTCTCGGTCTTGCTCAATACTGCGCAGAATGACCCACCGCTGCAGATCCAGGATGGGCGCGCGAGCTACTTCGCCCTGCTGCAGGAGAACGTGAGTCGCGGCTCCTTCTACGAAGGCCAGCTCGACACGAATCGCATGGTTCTCGGCGGTCACTCGGTCGGTGGTGCCGCTGTCGTCCACGTCCTGGCAAACAACCCAGGTTACCGAGCTGGCGTTGCCTGGGCGCCCTACGCGGGCATCGACGGTAAATA
>CALLZN010000184.1 GCA_937858895.1 uncultured bacterium
GCTTGACTCTCGATCAAACCACGCTTGAGCCAAGCGCGCTGCTCCGCGCCAAGCAGCGTGCGACGAGGGTCGAGGGCCTCCGCGTTGAGCGGTGAAGCGCGGTCGCCGTTGGGCTGGTCACTGCGATACTGCCGTGTGTCGAGCACGAAGAGCTCGGCGAGGCGGCCGAAGGACGCCTTGCGATAGAGCTGCAGGTGCGGCCCGCGCGGCAGCGACGCACGACGCAGCGGCATCATCTCGTAGTAGGCCTGGTAGGCGTTCTGCCGCCGCTCGAGGAAGGCCGAAGGGTCGACTGCAAGCTCTTCGGACACGAGGTCCGCATAGTTGTTGTCGAACTCGTGGTCGTCCCACGTCACGAACCAAGGGCAGGCCGCGTGCATGGCTTGCAAGAGCGGGTCGGACCGGTACTGCGCGTAGCGGCGGCGGTAGTCGTCGAGCGTCTGGATCTCGGCGCCGTGGTGCGTCCGCACCTTGCCATTGCGCCCGGCCTCATACTCGTAGATGTAGTCGCCGAGGTGGAAGACCAGGTCAGGCGCGTCGCGAAGCATGCGCTCGTAGGCCGTGTAGAGCCCCTGCTCCCAGTTCTGGCAGGTCGTGACCGCGAAGTGGAGGCGCGGCGGCGCAGCATCGCGCGCAGGCAAGGTGCGCGTACGGCCGATGGGGCTCAGGGTGTCGCCGGCGCGGAAGCGATACCAATACCAGCGGTCGGGGGCGAGGCCTTCGACCTCGGCGTGCACCGAGTGTCCGAGCTGCGGTGTCGCGCGTTCGCATCCACTCGCGACGACGCGGCGCATTTGATCGTCTTCGGCGACTTCCCAGTGCACGTCGACGCTTGTGTTCGGCATGCCGTAGCCAGGCTCGAAGGGAGCGGGTGCGAGCCGTGTCCACAGCACGACGCCGCTGTAAGTCGGGTCGCCCGACGCGACGCCCATCGTGTAGGGATCGCTGTCGAAGTGCTGCCGCGCGCCACCGCGCGCGGCTCTACGACCGAGCGTCGGCACAGCGGCGAGGGCAGCGAAGTGCCCCAGGAGGACGCGGCGGTCGAGACGCGCCGCGGCGAAGGAAGGGAGGATGCCAGCACGTTCCTGCATGGCGACCTTGATAGCCGGCGATCGTGAAGGCGAGCGTCAATCGCGCGCATTTTCGTCGCCGCGAGCGAAGGCTCCCTCAGGGGCGACCCTTGTGGCGGTGCCGGTCGCCAAGCTGCGCACTCCCGTGACCGACGGCGTCCGTGCCGAAGCGCTTCCGAATCGCGTCCATCGCGCGCAGCAGCGAGGTCGATTTTTCGGCGTCGCGCGCTGTGTCGACCTCCGTGAAGAGCATGGCCTGGCGCGCGCCGCCCGCGGCCGGCACGAGCCCCGTTGCGGCAATGCCGAGCAAGCGAATGCCGCGCGTCCCGTCGCTCGCGCGCATGCACTTGTCGAAGAGCGCCGCCGCGCCTCTGTAGAGAACGAGGTCGTCGTCGGTCGCCGCCTCCAGGCTCTGCTGGCGCGAAACGGTCTCGAAGGGGGCCCAGCGCAGCTTGAGCTTGACGGTCATGGCCCGCAGCTCGTGCTTGCGCAGGCGGCTGCCGACGCTCTCGGCGAGCGAGAGCAAGACGGCGCGCGCGACCTCGAGGTCGAGGACGTCGTCTTCGAAGGTCGTCTCATGGCTGATCGACTTGGCCTCTCGATCCGGGATCACGGCGCGCGCGTCGTCGCCGACCGCGAGCTGCGCGAAGTGCGACGCCGCGTGCTCACCGACGATGCTGCGCAGCGACGCTTGACCGAGGTCCTGCACGTCGCCGATCGTGCGGATGCCGTGGGCGCCGAGGAGGGCTTGCGTGCGCTTGCCAGCGCCCCAGAGGCGTTGGGCCGGTAAGGGGCGCAAGAAGGCGCGCTCGTCGCCAGGCGCAACCACGACGAGGCCATCCGGCTTGTCGAGGTCACTCGCGACCTTGGCGACGAACTTGCTGCTAGCGACGCCGATCGAGATCGTGAGCCCGGTCTCCGCGCGCACGCGCTCGCGGATCCTCTGTGCGATCGCAGGTCCATCGCCGAAGACGAGGCGCGAAGCGCTGACATCGAGGAAGGCCTCGTCGAGCGACAGCGCTTCGACCTCGGGCGTGAAGTCAGCGAAGATCGCCTGGATGCGCTGCGAGACCGCGACGTAGACGTCCATGCGCGGCGCGACGAAGATGCCGTCCGGGCAGAGCCGCCGCGCGATCGTGCCTGGCTGAGCGCTGTGCACGCCGAAGGCCCTGGCCTCGTAGCTGGCCGTAGCAACGACGCCACGCTTCGAAGTGCCGCCGACGATCACGGGCTTGCCGCGCCATTCGGGATGGTCGCGCTGCTCGACCGCCGCATAGAAGGCATCCATGTCGGCGTGCAGGATCGTCCGCGGCCACTCGGTCATGGACAGGTGATCGTGATCGCGTTGCTCGAAGTCGGCTGCAATGTCGCGGAGAACAACAGCGCTTGGCAGTTGGCGACGAAGCTCAGATTGAGCGGTGCCGTCAAGGTCCACTCGCCCGAGCCGAACTGCGTCGTGGCAATCGGCAACGCGACGATGACGTCCGTGTTGAGGAAGCACTGAGTGCCTGGCAGCGGCAGTGCGAGTCGCGTCCCGCCGATGATGAGGATGCCAGGTGCGTTCGCGACCGCGTCGCCGACCAGGGTCGTGATCTGCCGCGTCGCGCCCTTGACAGCGTCACGGCCCGTGAGCACCGGGCCACAGGACTGCCCGTAGGGCTCGATGGCGCAGAAGCTGCCCGGCGTGAAGCGCACGCTGATGCCGGTCTTGTAGACCGTGCTCGTCGCCGTCGTCGCCCGCGCTTCGGTCATGATGCGCACGGCGAAGTTCCCGTTCGCGTCGAAGCGCACGCGCCACTGCTGCGCGAGGTAGGTCGAGCGCTCCGTGCCAGGCACGGTCAGCGAGAAGTCCGTGCTCTGGTCGTCGCCGATGTCGGCGGCGAGGATGACGTTCGACCCTGCGCGGGCGAGGCCCGAGGCCCAGACCTCGATCTTGCCTTCGAGCAAGGGAGCGCCGCGCAGCGTGAGGCGCAGCTCGTGCGGTCCTGGCACCAAGTTCGCAGCTGACGCCGAACTCGTCGTGCCCGAGACGATCGGCCCCGACGAAGCATCGCCGCCGCCCTGCTCGGACACGTCAGCGGTGACGATGCCACCGGGCCAGACATTCCAACCGAGGATCGAGTCGGCGAAGGCGTTGCCCTGCAGCGCGCCGATGTTGTCCTGCTTTGCGATCAAGGACCCAGCGGGGCGGGTCTGCAGGTGGATGCCCGCGCCGTCGCGCGCGAAGTTGCCGAACTGCGTCGCGGTGCGCAGCTCGGCGCTCGTCGTCTGGCCGGAGATGCTCGCCGCCAGCAGGCAGCAAGCCGTCGAAATCGCAAGGGTGCGCATACGCACCATCATCGGGCAGACGGGTCGCTTTGTCAGTCCCTTGTACTGTTGCGTCGCGCCCCACTTGCCCTGAAATAAGCGCTCCGGTTCGCGAGAGCGCGCGAGAGTGCCGTGGGCGTGGCCGCGCACAGGCGTTCCGAACCGGAGCGTGGCCGTAGCCACGTGAGGATTCGGGACGCCGAGCACGGCCGTGAGCGCGGTGCTCTCGTGCGCAGCGCAGCGATCTCGCGGATCGGAGCGCTTATTTCAGGGCTAGCACTCCGCGCTGCCGCATCGGCGACGTCATGAATGTAGCGGCCGATGACGTCGCTCACGCGAGCACTTGAGCCGTCCACAAGGATGAACTGCGTGAAGAGAGCAAAGCCCACGAGATTTGGATCGTTCGGGATGCTGAGGGTACTGAAGACTCCACCTTCTCCGTTTGTCGACACAAACCCCTCAGCCGGAAGGTAGAGGTCTGTTCTGCCAAGGGGTCTATGGGACTCTTGATGCAAACAAGCTCCGTCAGGCGCGAGCCCTGGTGCAAGACAAGCATCGCAAGCCGGTCGCCAAGCTGCGCGCTCCCGTGACCGAGGGCGTCCGTGCCGAAGCGCTTCCAAATCGTGCCCATCGCGCGTAGCAGCGAGGTCATTTATCGGCGTCGCGCGCGGTGTCTTCCTCCGTGAAGAGCATGGCCTGGCGCGCGCCATCGTTCAGGGACAGACGATCTGGATCGCGTTGGTCGACGTCAGCGACCCGTTCGGCGCAATGAAGAGCGCCTGGCTATTGACGATGAAGCGCCGGTTGACTGGGGTCCAGAAGTTCCATTGACCCGATCCATTATACGGAGCCTGAATCGGCAGTCCGACGATCATGTTGGTGTTGAGGAAGCACTGCGTGCCCGGTAGCGGCAGCGCGAGTCGCGTTACGCCAAAGATCAGAATGCCGGGGTCTCCGGCCACGCCACTGACTTGTAGCCAGACCAGCCTCGACGCGCCGTTCACGGCGTCGCCCCCTCTCAGCGAGGGACCGCAGGACTGACCGTAGGGTTCGATCGCGCAGAAGCTCCCGGGTGTGAAGCGCACGGTGATGGTAGCCGCGTATTCAAAGTTCGTCGCCGAGATCGCGAGTGCATCGCTGATGATGCGCACGGCGAAGCGCCCGTTCGCGTCGAAGCGAACGGGCCATTGCTGCGAGCGCATGGTCACGAGTTCGGTGCTGGGCACGGTGAGCGAGAAGTCCGTGCTCTGGTCGTCGCCGACGTCCACTGCCAGGCTCAGAATCGAGATCGAGCGTGCTGCGCCCGAAGCCTCGACCTCGATTTTGCCTGCGAGCGAGGGAGCGCCGCGCAGCGTGAGGCGCAGCTCGTGCGGTCCGTGAGACAGGTTCGACGTTGAAGTCGAAGTCGTCGTGCCCCCGCCCACGAGACCCGTCGAAGCGCCCGCGGTGCCTACCTCGGTCAAGTTAAAGGCGACCACGCCAGCGGGCGAGACACTCCAGCCGAGATATGAGCAGGCTTTGACCCTTCCTTGCGCTGCAACGACTTCGTCAGACTGCGCAAACAAGTAGCCGACGGGGAGCGTCCGCAGATTGACGGCGGCGCCGTCGCGCGCGAAGTTGCCGAACTGCGTCGCGGCCCGGAGCTCGGCGGTGCTCGCTTGGGCG
>CALLZN010000185.1 GCA_937858895.1 uncultured bacterium
GCCCGCTGCGTCGCGCCGCTCGAGGCTTCCATGCCGAGCGCGCGGCGCAACGTGTCCGCAAGTTCTCTGGTCAATGCGCGGCGTTCGAAGCGCTGCACCGCCGTCGACGGCGCGCGCCGCGGCGTCGGTGCCTGTTCACACGCGCCGCGGATCGCTGCGGCCATCGCGCCCGTGTCCGTCGGTCGGACGAGCGTCCCAGCTTGGGCTGCACGCACGAAGTCCTGGGCATCGCCTGGCGGCACGGCCGCGAGGATAGGGCGGCCCGCCGCCAAGTACTCATAGGTCTTACCCGGCACGATGCGCGCGCGCGGTCCGGCCGGCAGGTCGTGCATCGGCAAGAAGAGCAAGTCGGCCTCGATCAGCTCTTGGACCGTCGCGTGGTGGTCGAGGTAGCCGAGCTTGTGGACCTGGTCGCAAAAGCTCGACGTGTCGATGCGTTGCTCGTCGGCCGGCGAGAGAACACCCGCGAGTCGCAGGTCGATCTTGGCGGCCACGTCGGGGCTCGACTCCTGCAAGCGCTCCAGCGCCTCGAGCAGATACCAGTGTGAGCGCGACAGGAAGTCGACCGGGAAGAGCTCGCCACCGAGGCGGCGCTGCAGGCTGCTGCGGCCCTGGTGGGCGAGGCCCATGGCTGTGTGCAGGTAGCCGCTGTGGACGATGCGGAAGCGTCCATCCTGGGCGCGCAGCGAGCGCGCTTCGAAGTCGGCGGCGTCGTAGCCGTTCGTGATGCAGTCCTGGCGTTCGGCCTCGAGTCCACCGAGGCGCGAGAGCGCGGCGCTGCGCGCTTCGGGCGTGTTCCAGACGACGCGTTCGCAGCGCGCGAGCAAGCCCGCCATCTGCTGCAGTTCTCGATTGCGATGCCACGCGCTCGTGTAGATGCGCACCTCGTCGAGAGCCCATGGGTCGCGGAGGTCCGCGATGACCGGGAGGCCCAGATCGTCGCCTAGGTCGATGGCCGCGCTGAGCCCCTCGTACGGCGACAGGCTGATGAAGATGGCGTCGAGCTCGAACTTCGCTGCCGCCCTTCGACCGATGTCGCGGATCTGGCGGCGCCACCACTTCGCGAAGCCGCTCGGGCGGCCGAGCCACCGCTCGCCGCGCGTCGCGAAGCGCTGGTCGGGTGGTGGCGTCTCGGGGCGTAGGACGACGCATTCTTCCCCGAGCTCATGGCTGAGGCTCGTGTCGACCGGCTCCCAGCGGCCGAGTGTTGCGCCGCTGCCCGTCAAGACAATGGGACGGAAGCCGTTCTCCGGCAGGTAGCGGCAGAACTTGAGGCTGCGCTGGACGCCGGCGCCGCCGACCGGCGGGAAGTAGTAGGCAATGAAGAGGATGTTGGGCAGCGGGCTCATTTGGCGACGAGGTCCTCGCTCGTGACGGCGGCGCTCGCCGTGGCTTCGTGCCCGGCTGCGAAGGTCTTGACGACGCGAGCCGGCGCGCCGACGGCGACGACGTGGGGAGGCACGTCACTGTTGACGACGCTGCCAGCGCCGATCACCGCGCCACGACCAATCGTGACGCCGGGGCAGACGACCACGTTCTGGCCGAGCCACGCGCCGCGCTCGATGCGGACGGGGGCGACCTTGGATAGACCCTGCTCGTGCACGGGCCGGTCCGGATCGTCGTAGCCGTGAATGTGGTCCGAGACGTAGACGTTGCGCGCGAAGAGCACGTCGTCTTCGACCACGATGCTCGAGGCCGCCGAGAGCACGAGCGAACCCGAGGCGGTGACGCGGTCGCCAACCTGGATGCGCCCGCCGGCCGTGGGCCCTTCGATGCTCTGCAACCAGGAGTCTGGACCAAACCAGCAAGCGGAGCCGATCGCGATCCGCTCCACGCCTTCGAGGCGATGCGGTAGCGCGATGACCGATCGCTTGCCGAAGCTCTCGAAGGCGCCGCTGCAAAGCATCGACGCGAGCTTGTCGCGCAAGCGGGCATGGCCGCGCAGGAGGCCGAGCACAGCACGCGCGACGAAGCGAGAAGGCCCGCGCTGCTTGTCCTGTCGAAGTCGCTCGTCCATCGCGCTCAACCAGTAAAGCGAGCTCAGAAGATCTGGTCGATGAAGGGCGGCACGTCGTAGTGCACGCGGTTCAGGACGACGCCACAGCACGGCACGCCGAGGTCGTCGAAGGTCTGGATGGACTTCTCGACGCTCTTCTTGCGCGTGCGGTGGGCTTGCACGACCAGGAGCGTCGCGTCGGTCGCGCGCACGATCGGCGCCGCCTCGGGTGCGACCGACAGCGGCGGCACGTCGAGGATCATGAACTCATGCTCTTCGCCGAGGTCCTCGAGCAAGCGCGTGATACCGCCCTCGTTGCCGAGTGCTGCATAGACGTCGGACGGCGGCGAGCCCGCCGGCACGATGTCGAGGCCGGGAGTTACCTCGCGGCGCAGGGCTTGGTCGATGCGCGCGCTGCCGTCGAGATACTCGCTGATACCCGGGCTGCGTGGCAGTCCGAAGTGATCGGCGAGCGTCGGGTGACGCAGGTTGCATTCGATGAGGACGGTGCGCCGTCCTTGGTCGCCAAGGAAGATGGCGAAGTTGGTGGCGACGCTCGTCGCGCCTTCACCCGGATGGGTCGAACAGAAGGCGATGCGCAGCCGGTCGTTGCCGAACTGCGGCAGCTGCAACTGGAGGCGTCCCCAGAGGTGGCGAACTTCGTCCCGAATCGACTGGGCTCCGTTGCCGGTCGCGCCGGCCTTTCCACGAGTTTCGACGATGCTTTGCATGGTGGCGTGACTCTCGGGCTTCACTGCCAGCTCGTGACGCGCATGCTCTCGTGGCGCTTCAGAGTGGTCTTGTCCAAGTTGGGGATGGTCGCGAGCACCTTGATCGCGGTCAGGTCTTCGAGGTCCTCGGCCGAGCGCACCGTGTTGTCGGTCAGCGCGCGGATCAAGAGCATGGCGATGCCGAGGAAGAGGCCAGCGATCAGACCGCCGAGCACGATGCGCGCGCGCTGCGGGCCTTCTTTCTGCAAGGGCAGGTTCGGACGATCGAGGACGGCGAGCGAGCTGATGCGCTTCTCGTCGAGCTCGTTCTTCTTGCGCGCGAGGGTCAGGGTCTGCTCGACCTGGTCTTGCTGCGCGATGAGGCGATCGACTTCGCGTGCGAGGCCGCGATAGGTCGGCTGCTTGGAGAGCAGGGCCGTGGCGCGCTTCTTCTGCGTCGCGAGCGTTTGCTCGAGACCGGGGATCTGCTCCTCGTCGACGACGAGCGAGAGCTGGATCTGGCTGATGTTCTGCTTGGTCGCGAGGTACTCTTGTGATGGTTCTTCGCGTGTTTCGCGACGCGTGCCGATCTTCTTGGAGTACTCCTGCTCGAGTTCGCCTTGTAGGCTCGCGAGCGTGGCTTCGGCGCGCGTGATCTGCTTGTCGGTCGGCAGCAATGTGGCCCGCAACTCGAGGAGGTCGGCGCCGACCTTCGAGATCTGCGCCTCGAGCAGCGGAATGCGAGGGTTGGCGATCTGCACGTCGGCGACCACCGTCACGGTCGGGCTCAGCCCCTCGAGGCGGTCGCGCAGGCCGGCGAGGGTCGTCTTGCTCGTCTGCAGGTTCGTGATCGCCGTGTCGAGCTTGACCCGCGTCTGGCGTGAGTTGTCGAGCGCCTGTTGGAGGTCTGCTTCGAAGTCGTCGACCTCGATCGTCTTCAAGAAGGCGTCGAGCGTGCCGCGCGCGATTTCGAGGCGGGCTTCGATCTCCTTCTTCGTCTCCTCGATCTCCTTGATGCTGCGTTGTGCGCTGTAGACCTCGAGGTGGCGTGCTTGCGCTTCGTCCATGTAGGCTTCGAGGATGCGCTTCGCGAGTCGCGGGTCGTTCGCTTCGCAGGAGACCGAGAGCACTTGATTGGTCTTGGGCGAAGTCACCGTCAAGCGCTGTTGCAGGCTCAAGAGCGCGTCGCTCTCCGACGCGTTCGACGGGCCATCACCGTGGATCTGGCGCTGCAAGGCGTAGATCGTCTGCCGCACCATGTTGCCCAAGCCGGCTCCGGCGCCGGGTTCGATGTCCGGCTTGTAGGGCGCGAGGATCTGCTGGGTCCCGACGCGTCGAATCGTGCGACGCAGGACCTCCTCGCTCTTGAGGATGGCCTCGGCGTTGGCGGTCAGCGGTTGCCGTTGCAGCGTGCCGTCGTTCTGCGAAGCGAAGGGATCGATGACGATCTGCTCGCCGCCGGGCCGGAAGAGGAACTTGCCGTTGCTGACGTAGCTGTTGGGCTTCCCGAGCGCGACCCATGATCCGCCGAGCAGGCCGACCATCGTCGTCACGAAGAGGAGCCACCGACCTCGGAAGATCGCTTGCACGGCCTGCCGCAGAGTGAGAACGGACGGCTCACCACGCGGCTTCGGATTCGGATGGACCATGGTCAGAGGATCGGATGCGCTCGCCTCCGAGCTTGTGTGCATCCGGCGGACTTTTTGTGGTCTATGCATCCATTGCTGGAAGGCACGCGCTGGCGCGAGAAGCGCCGAACTCTGTCAAGCCGAAGCGCAGCGTTAGTCGATCCGATCCTGTCACCATGCTGCAAGCGCATCACAGGACCTTCACAGGGACCGTTCGGCTCTTCGACGCGGCGCTGCTGATCACAGCTGCGTGGGTCTCGGGTTGGCTCATCGAAGGCGACCCTGCCCTTGTCTCGACGACACGCGCCGTGATCCAGTCGGCCTTGCTCTTCGTCTGTTGGTTCGTCCTCGGTGAGCGCCTCGACCTCTACCAGTCGCGCCGCACCGAGAACCTGTACCGTGAACTACAGAGCCTCGGCGAAGCCTCTGTCTTGTGCATCGGCCTCGTCACGGTCCTCGCGCTCGCCATCCATGGGGAGCTCTTCTTCCATCCGGTCGCGGCGACGTTCTTCGCGTGCTGCGGGATCGCCTTCGAGCGCACGGTCGTGCGCGGCCTCCTGCGCGGTCTGCGCCTACGTGGCTACAACTTTCGCTACGCCGTCATCGTTGGCTGCGGCAAGAGCGCCGCGGTCTTGGCGAAGACCCTGCGCTCACACCCTCAGTACGGTGTGCGACTGCTCGGCGGCCTGCGTTTGCCGGGCGAGAGTGACGCGCTGCCGCAAGCCGTAAGGGACCTCGGCGAAGTCGGGACGCTTCGCGATGTCTTGAGCGAGTTCGCCGTCGATCAAGTGCTGCTCTGTCCGTCCCAAGACGCGCGCTCGGGCGACTTGCTCGAGACCTTCCATCTCTGCGATCTGGCGGGCACGCCTTGCCACTATGCGCCGAGCTTCTTCAGTCTGCGCGGTGTGCATCCCTCGGTGGCCTGGTACGGCAAGCTGCCGGCCTTCGCGTTCTCGGCCGCCGATCGCTCGCCTCTGCGACGCATGGTCAAGCGCAGCATCGACTTCGTCGCTGCCCTGATCGGCATCCTCTTGATCGCCCCGGTGCTGCTTGTCATCGCCATCGCGATCAAGGCCACCGATCGGGGTCCGGTCCTCTTCAGGCAGACACGCGTCGGACAGTTCGGTCGCCCCTTCGCGTGTTTGAAGTTCCGCAGCATGTGCATGGACGCCGAAGCCAAGCTCGCGGCACTCCGCGCTGCGAACGAAGAGGATGGCCCGACCTTCAAGATGAAGGACGATCCGCGCGTCACGAAGATCGGCAAGCTCTTGCGCAAGTACAGCCTCGACGAGCTGCCGCAGTTGTTCAATGTGTTGCGGGGTGACATGAGCCTCGTCGGTCCGCGACCGCCACTGCCATCCGAGGTCGAAGAATACGACTGGTGGCAACGCCGGCGCCTCTCGGTGCGCCCGGGCATCACCTGCATCTGGCAAGTCTTCGGTCGCAACCGCGTGCCCTTCGAGCGCTGGATGGAGATGGACCTCCAGTACATCGACAACTGGTCGCTGACGATGGACATGAAGCTCTTGGCTCGGACCTTCGGCACCGTCGTCAAGGGGACGGGTTGTTGATCCCATGAAGGAAGCGGTCCTCCTCGCGCTGCCAGGACTCTGCGCCGCGATCTTCTTCTTGTCGAAGCCGCAGACAGCGCTGCGCTACTACTTGCTGCTGCTGCCCTTCCTGCCCGAGTTCTTGGTCATCAAACTCGGCGTGTCCTTCACGGGGAGTCGCATCGCTTCGATCGTCTTTCTCTTGGCGATGCTCTATCGCTGCCCAGGAAGGCTCGTCCCGCGACTCGACCGCCTCGACGTCGTCTTCGGCGTCTTCTTGCTGACCTACCTCGCGGCGGTGATCCCAGGACCGCCTGAAGGCGGTCCTGTCTTCGCGGCCGGCTTCATCTTTGATGTGGCGCTACCGTACTGGTTCGTGCGGGCCCTCGTGCGCACGACGCAGGACATCCAAGATTTCGTGCGCGGCCTCCTCGCGCCCCTCGCGTTCATCTGCGCCCTCGCTGGCCTCCAGGCAGTCACGGGTTTCGGTCTCTTCGACAGCTTCAAGACCGGTGATGACGTTTTTGGGGTGTACGACTCGGGCATGATGCGCCTCGGGCTCGTGCGCGCCGACGTCGGCTTGACTCACTACATCATGATGGGCTTGTACTTCGCGACCCATCTGCCACTCGCCATAGGTCATTACAGTGGCCTCGGTCATGACTTCGGTAGAACACTGCAGCGCTGCTTCTTCATACCGGTCGGATCGTTCTTCTCCCTCAGCGGTGGCTCCTTCCTCGTGACGGGGGTCGGGCTCGCGACTTGGTCGCTGCGGCCTTTGCGGAAGCTCTGGTTCTTGCTTGGCGCCCTCGCCCTGCTCGCCGTCGTCTACATCGAGTCCTTCAGCAACCGGGGCACGCTCGCGATCCTCGCGACCTTCGCGGCCACGGACGGCGACAGCGCTTGGTACCGCATCCGCTTGCCGGCGGCGGTCTTCGCCAAGATGGACGGACACTGGTGGTCGGGCTTCGGTCGTGACAAGCCGGACATGGGGACCTTCAATGACATCACGAATCATTATTTGTGGTGGCTCATGCAAGCCGGGTTGCCTTGTGTTGGCTCCTTCATCTTGCTCTTCGTCGTCGCCTTTTCACGTTTGTACCGCAGCACCCAACGCTGCGTCAGTTGGTACTTGCAGGCCTTCAATTGGGGGCTCCTCGCGTGCTTGCTCGGTCTGTCCCTCGGCATCCTGTCGGTGTCCCTCTTTGGGCAGATGAGGACTTACATGTTCGTCTTCTTGGCTCTGGCTGCGTGCTCACTCGCCGCTGCGCACGAGGAGCAACGCGAAGCCGAGCGACTCGAGGACGAGCTCGCCGAGCCGCCGACCGAGGTCGATGGCCCGGACGTCATGGTGCTCGACACCGAGCTCGCAGGACTCTTGCGCGGTGATAGAACGCGTGGGAAGAAGAAGCTATGAGTTCGACGCAGCCAGGCTTTGTGGTGACAGTTGACGAGGCGGTGGCGACCGAGGTCCTCACGGCGCTGTCGATCGTCATCGTGAACTGGAACACGAAAGACATGCTGCTCGAGCTCTTGGGCGAGCTCTTGCCTTGGCGTGGCGAGCGCGCGTGTGAGATTCTGCTTGTAGACAATGCGAGCGTCGATGGCAGCGTCGCCGCGGTCAGCGAGCGCTTCGCAGGCTACCTCGACGCAGGGCTACACATTCTCCCGCAAGGCGAAAACCTGGGCTTCGCCGGCGGCGTCAACCGCGGCTTCGCTGCGGCGACAGGATCTTGGATCCTGCTGCTCAACACCGACGTCCGCTGCACCCAGGAGGGGATCGAAGCGCTCTGCTCTTATGGCGATCGCTGGCCCGAGGTCGGCATCGTCGGTCCCGACGTGCGCAACGAAGACGGGTCGGTGCAGGACAGCTATTGGCGCTTCCCGACGCTCTGGCAGCTCTTCTGCTCGACGACGTGGCTCTACAAGCTGCTACCGTCGTCACCCTTCTTCAACGGCGAGCGCTACGAGGGGCGACGCTTCGAGGAAGCGACGTCCGTCGACGCGGTGAGCGGCTGCGTCTTCCTCCTGCGTCGCAGCGTGCTCGCGGCCTGCGAGGACCGCGATGGCGTCTTCGGGCTCGACGAGGACTACTTCATGTACTTCGAGGAGACCGACCTTTGCAGGCGCGCGCGCGACGTCGGCTCGCAGGTGCGCTTCGCGCCGGTCGCGCGCTTCGTGCACTTCCTCGGCGGCTCGTCGCGCTTGGCGCGCAAGCGCAACTTCCTCGAGTTCCGGCGCAGCCTCGTGCGCTACCACCGCAAGCACGGCGGTGCCCTGCGCGCGGTGCTCGCACGCAGCCTCGTCGTGGCCTCGTTGGTCCTGCGCGTGCCGATCTGGGCTCTGCGAAGCCTCGGGAGGGGGCAACGCGGGCAAGAGGCTCGTGCCATGCTCGCCCTCCATGCAGCAGGAGTCGTGGACATGCTGCGCCCCTTGCAGCGACGTGGTCAGCGCGAGGCGCTCAGACCCAAGAGTTCGTGAGGAGCTCGCCGATGCCTCCGGCGCCCGGCACGATGTAGTGCTCGTCGGTGAGGCCGCTCTCTTCGTCGGGAAATGCGCCGGGCTTTGCCGCGAGCGCGCGCGCGCTCGAGCGCCCGCGGTCGAGCCGCGCGGTCCAGATCGCGAACTCCGCACGCTTGCCTGCGAGACGACGACAGAACTCCGGCGTCGCGATCATCGGCAACGCGATGGCCTGCTTGGCTGGTCCGAGGCCCGCTTCGTCGTAGAGCTCGAGCACGCGTTCGATGGTGCCACCAGTCGCGCCCATGGGGTCGGGGATGAGCAAGACCTTGTCCCGGAGCGAACCGCCGAGCTTGAGCCCGGCGTCGTCGGTGCCGACGACCTTGCCGGCAGCATCGACGCGCCGACTCATCGAGAGGTAGTCGATGCGGAGACCTGCCGGGTCGAGGACCTGGGCCAGGGCCTCGTAGCAGGCCTCGGCCGGCAGCACGCCCGCGCGGACGATGCACGCAAGGACCACCTCGGTGTCGGGGTCGAGGATGGCGC
>CALLZN010000186.1 GCA_937858895.1 uncultured bacterium
CACCCACCATAAACTCCGACGGTAAAAGCGCTTCCGTCCGCACCCGCTCTTCGCTGCGCGGTTCGGGTCAAGGCGGGTGAAACAGATCCCTACTATGCAGTACGCACGCAAGATTCGCAAGCGGCGTGACAGCTCTCACACGCGCTCCGGATCGCTTGATCCTCATGGTCACCGGGGATCGCCTGCAGCGATCGGCGCACAAGTAGGGAGTTCTAAGCCGCATCCCAGCGCTGAACCTCCACCAGGATGGTTGCGGATGGGCCAGAGCATAGCCAGCGCCGGCGATCCAGTGAAGCGAACTCTACGGCTGCAGCTGCACGATCGACGAACCAAGCAACAAACCACGAGCACCAGTGATCGATGCAATGCCAAGCCGTGGTCATATCACTATCGCAACAGGACACGCAAGGACTCGGACGTGCTGACCGGCGTCGCAGTAGCAGACAATGCGACTGCGGCAAAGAAGACAGATTGCCCGGAATAGCTTGGTGCAACCGGCAATTGCACTTTGAACCTGGCAGCTCCTTCAGCGTTGGCCACAGCGACCATGGAGCCCCACGTTGACATGAATATCGCATCAAGGGCCAAATCTAGCACGAGCAATCCGTGTTGGCCGTTCAGCCTCAATGCTGCACCCCGCTGCCCGGACACTGCAAGGACCACTGGCAGCCCAGATGTAAGGTAAGAATCGAAATCGAACTGTACTGTATCCATGTTTTGCACAATACCAGCGTCTGCAACCAATCTACTCTCACGCATCATCCACACTCGCCCTTCAGAACCACAACGCGACATGTAATCCACATATACCAGACTGCGCATGGCGTGATTGGGCGCAAACCGTCCCCCCAATGTTAAACCTGGGCAACTAGTCGGCATCGCGCATGCTTCTTGTCGGAACGCAAGCCCTTTTAACCTGTATACACGCCCGTCATTAAAAATGTTCCGGGCTCCGCCGCCGACGATTAACAGTGGCCCAACTCCAAGGCGAACAACTTTGGCATCAATCCGACCTGGCACTTCACGAGTTGTCGCCGAGAGGTCGAACCAGCGCGTGCCATTCCAGGCCCACAGGTCGTTATAAAACTTCCCATGCCCAGCCCCACCGAACATATATGCCAGTCCAAGCACTGGATCGTAGGACCAGCCTACACCGCCCCCGGTCCTAGCGACAGGTGCAACCCCCACAGGGATAACACGCAACATCGGGCCACCCGCAACAGATTCCCAGACGTCCGAACCGTCATAGACTACTGTCGCTGAACGATTGGTCATTCGCACAAATTGTGCAGTGAAATCGAATTTTGGCCATGGCAACATTCTCCAAGTGGCATCCTTGAACAAATACACGCCCTGAGCACTGCCAAAACTACAGATAAGCCCACCGAGAGACTCGTCATAAACCACGCTCGATGGGGAACCAACTGGCCCACCATTTACGGCGCGTATATGAAACCACCTGCCTGACCGATAAGTCCAAACCTCAGGTCTAGAGCTCGTACCGTCAGGGGACACGCTCCACAACGATCCATCGAGATCGGCTGTCAAGCGCGTAACTATGTACGGCTCACATATATCATTCTCAACCCAGCTGAAGCCATCATAGCGATTGATGCGCATCTTATGCTCGATGTCACCATTGACTACGACGAGCGTTTTTGTATGCGGATCATAGGCGGACATGTCGACGAACATGGATCGTTGTCGCGTTGACGTCCGCGTCCACTTGCCGCGTGAGGCACGCGTCCACCAATATCCGCCTCGTACTGTCATCCAGATAAGGCCACCTTGCCACTCACGCAGCCTTGAGACATCTTCGAGATCTATAGGAACTCTTCTTTCTTCCCATGCCGCGCCGTCCCATTGCCATTCTCGACGCGGCTTAGTCTTGGAAATAAGCACAATTTTCCCATCGACACCAGAGTATGCCATTGCTGGCAATGCTTCCCCTCGGGGCCGTGCTCCCGCAACGGCGATCTGCAACCATGATCTACCGTCCCATTGCCAAAGATCGTCCATCGGGACGGTAAAACCACCTCCGGCGGAACTCCCTCCGAATAGATAACAGACCTTTTTCGACGGTAGATATGCGACGGCTGCAAAGCGTCGAGGCGGCGGACTAACTGCAGTCAACACCTGTGTCCATGTAACGCCATCCCACGCCCAGGTGTCGTTCAAGAGTATATTGCCGGACGTCCTCCCGCCAAACAGCATGACCCTCTGGGACACCGGGTCCCACCACATCGCTGCACTGTCACGCGCCGGCGGTGAAGTCCGCGGAGCTACAAGTTCCAATGTATGCCCGTTCGACAGCAGCGTCTCGTCATACTGGGAATACGCACCTGACCACTCACGCCCCCGCCCACCGAAAGCCACAAACTGTCGGTGCTTCTCGTCGTAGGCCATTGCACCATAGAACACCCAGCCCATTTCGGGCTGCGGGACGAACTTCAGGCCGAGTGCGGGCTGCGGACCCGAAGGGCCTTGGCTGCGGCACAACGAGCAAAGGACGAGACAAACGATGGCAATGCGATACAGCACCCGTAGCCCTACCTGTCGACGACTATCTTGAAACTGGCGGGTCCTTCATGATTGCGCGCTGAAGCCCGCCTTCGTCACGCCTTGCTGAGCGCAATGCACGACTTGCGGAGCATAGCCAGCGGCGGGGCTCCGGTAATGCTCAGCTATCCAGGCGCAGCGCTTGCCACGAGCCGTCGCCGAAGCTCCCGTCTTCGTTGAGCACGACGACGAAGTAGCGATTCCACACCCCCGGGTCGAAGCTCCCCTTGGGTGGCGGCTCGGGGAGCGTGCGCGCGAAGGTTTCGCGCACGCCAGGTGCGGCAGGACCACCGAGCAACAAGGCATGGTGCAAGCGCGGGGCAGCCTCGACGGCCGACTCGAAGATCGGCAAGCCGGCCTTGGTCCGCTCGCCGCTCGCGTACACCTTCACATCGATGAGCGCGAGCTTGTCGAAGCGCTGCTGTGGCGGCGGCAGCTTCGGGTCATCGCTGAAGAAGAGCAGCAGCCGCGCCCCGGGCCGAATGTCCCGCCCCGAGACCCTGAAGCGGCGCGGTGCCTCGTGGCGCAAGCGCATCGCGACAGAGGCGTCCTGGATCAAGCCGTACTGCAACGTGCGCAACTCGCGCAAGGTCGGCGGCGTCGGCACCGGCGCGCGCGTGTCCGACCACTGGCCATCCCAGAAGAACGACAGTGGGTCCTGCTTCGGACCAGGCACCCAGTTCTTCGTGAGCCGCGGCACGTCGCGGTAGGCCACCATGGGCCGCAGAGGCTCGAGGGTGATGGCGCTCGGCGCTGGACCGCTCGAGCGTCGCGCGATGCCATTCTTCGAAGCGAGGCGGCGCTCGTTGCCAAGCGGCACAGCCTCGAAGACGAGGCGGTCGCGCGCATGCGCGAGCTTCCCCAGCAAGGCGTCGCGCGGCACGACGTTGCCACTCGACTCCTCGATGTAGCGCCCGAGCACGGCGTCGAACCAGAGGCCGACCTCCATGCCACTCGCGTAGAGCCGTGCGGTCAGGCCGGCGCCAACCTCGCGCACTTGGGTCTCCATCAGCTCGAGGGCGGTCGCGACCGCTGCGCTCTTCGCCGTCGCGGCATCGACCGTGAAGGTCACGCCGACGATCGGCGCGACGCCATGGTCGAACTCGCGCACGAAGGTCGTGATCGCATCGAGCAGGGCTTGGCGCGGGCCTGCGAAGTCGTGGCCAAAGACAAAGCTATTGAAGTCACCGATCGAACGCAGCGTGCCCGCGTGCTCGGTTCCGAACTCACCGATCGTGACCGTTCCTGGCGCGGTCGCCGCGTTCTCGAGCACGGCCTCTTTCTGGGCGAGCCCGCGCAGCGTCGCGGTCTCGAGCGGCTGCGGCGTCGAGATGCCACTGCGCGTCACGTGGTGGTTGCTCCCGTCCGGCAAGCTGTGGCATTGCACGCACGAACGCCCCGCCAAGTGAACGTCATTGTTGCGCGAGGCGTCCGCGACCGGCTCGGTGTGAAAGAGCTTGAGACCGAGCTGCCCGAGCGAACCGTCCTGTTGGTCCGGTGCGCCGAAGCTACCGCTGTGGCGCCGGGTCTTCGGCTGCGCGGGGTTCGGCGGGAAGTGCACCGAGTAGCAGTACTCCTCGAAGGCGCGCATCTGCTGGTCTTCGATGCCCCGCGTGGGGTCCTTGGCACCGCCGAGCTTCGGCATCCCCTGCAAGTCGACGTAGGCACCATTGAAGGCGACGAAGTCCTGGTCGCCACGCCAGTGGTGCGGCACGGTCGCGAAGAAGCGCGCCGAGTGCGGCTCAACTTCGCCCTGGACGAGCCCTTGCAAAGACTGTGTGACCATGAAGCCCTTGTTCGCCGGGAAGCTCGTCGCGCCCCGCACGCTGCCGTCCGTGACGCCGTCCACGAGGCGCGCTGGCAAGGCCTTCGGCGAAGTCACGTCGCTGAGATCCCAGGCGAGCCCATCCATGCGCGCGTCGAGGTGGCAGCTCGCGCACGATACGAAGCCCGATCCCGACAGCTCCGTCGAGAAGAGGAAGCGCTGCCCCCGCCGCACGTAGTCGGGCACTGGGTCATGCGCGAGCGGGAAGGACGCCACGACGCGGTCCGCGTCCGGGTCGATGACCGTGATCGTCGCGTCGAGCTTGTTGAGCACGAAGAGACGCGGCCCCGGATCATCGCGCTGCAGTGGGTTGGCGGGTTTGAGCGCGAGCCCGCGTGGACCCGCCATGCCCGAGCGGGAAGCCGCGCGCAGCGGCACATCGATCTTGGTGATCGCCCACTTCGCAGCGTCGGCATCGCGGGCATCGACGACGCCGATGCGGTCACTCCCGAAGGCCGCGACGAAGACCTTGAAGACATCCTTCGCCTCGTAGATCGCGAGGTCGTAGGGCAGGCCTAGGGCCTGCGCCTTCGGAACGACGTTGCCCGCGCCGTCGCGGTTGAGGTCGCGCGTCGCGACCTGCGCTTGCCCCGAACCCCTTGCGTCGACGCGATGCAGCTGGGCCTTGACGAAGCCCGTCGACGCGGCCGCCACCGCAGCTTGTCCGCGCAGCTGGTTCTGCGCATCGCCGCCGAGAACCCAGAGGCGACCGCTCGCATCGGCGCGCAGACTCGGCTTTTGTGTCCCGAGACCTGAGATCGCTCCGAGTTTGCCGCTCACGAGGTCGACGCTCCACACGTCGAAGTCATGGAAGAACGAGTGGCCGCCAAGGAAGCCGAGCACGAAGAGCCGCGTGCCGACGCGCTGGATCGCACGCGGCTCGCGCAGACCTTGCAGCGGCTGCGTCCAGTCATCGACGAGGTCGATGCGGCCGAAGCCCGGCGCGACCTCGCGCAGGGTCTTGCTGTCGAAGACCCCGAGTGCGCTCGACGTCGAGAGCGTCACGAAGAGCAAGCGGCCGTCCTCGGAGAACTCGATGCCCGCCGGACTGTCGCCAACCCATTCGCTGCGATCGAAGCTCGCCACGAGCTTGCCCGCGACGAACGCCAAGTCGATGCGCGTCACCGAATCGCCGATCGAGTTCGCCGTGAAGACCGCCGACTGCTTCGGCTCGAAGGCGACCGACACCGGCTCGAGGCCGGTGCGAACGCGCGCCACGAGCCCGAGCGTGATGGCGTCATAGATCTCGAGCGACGAGTCCGGCGTGTTGCACGCGAAGACGAAGTCGCGATCGGCCAAGCGGCCGACCGCCAAGGGGCGCACGAGCGGCGACTCGAAGTTGAGGTAGTCACTGCGGCCTTGCCCGCACAGCAGAGCCGGCAAAAATGCGACGCTCACGAAGAGCGCGACAGCGAAGCAGGGCCTAGGGGCGCGAAGTAGCATTCCTTCTATTGTCCCATGCAGCGGGCCGCCGGGTGAAGCCCGACCCGAGACGCGATGTCACGGGCTGCCTGAGCGCGGTCACGATTGCAGCGACGCCACTGTGCCCCCAGACTCCCGGCCCATGAGAGCGATCCTTGCCGGCACCATGTTGCCACTCGTCCTGCTCCTCGTCGCCGCTGCTTGCGGGGCACCGACGCCATCGCGCAGCTTCGACGTCCTCGTCGTCCGCCACGCCGAAGCGTGGTCCAACCTCGACCCGCAGCAGCGCGAAGGTCGCAACGCGAGCGAAGCGGACTCGCTGACGCCGAAGGGCGTCGCCCAGGCACAAGCCCTCGCCGCCAGCATCGGCAACATCGAGGTCGGGGCGGTCTTCCACTCGCCTTCTGGACGCGCGAGCGAGACGGCCCGCATCCTCGCCGATCACTGCCAAGCGCCGATGATCCGCCTGGAAGCACTGTCACCGATGCAGGACGGCGAGAGCGTCGAAGCTGCCGCAGAGCGTGCGCGGACCGCGCTCGTCGCGCGCGGCGAAGCCGGGGCTTGGATCGTCGTCAGCCACAGCGGCGTGACCGCCGCCTTGATCGGTGAGGCCGAGGGCGTCGCGTCGAAGGACCGCCTCGTCACCTGCAAGCTGGCGACCGGAGGCCTGAAGCTCTTGCGCCTGCGCGGCGCGCGCTTCGAAGGCGTACGCTGAAGCGCGCGCCTCAGCTCGCGGACTTCGGACCTTCGAGGCGGATGACCGAGGTCCAGCAGAGGTAGCGCAGCGGCGGCACGACGGCGAGCAAGCCGCGGTCGAGGAGCTCGAGGCCCTTGCAGACCGGTCGTTTCAACCCGCGCAGGAACGGCAAGTACGAGAAGGCCGCGGACGCGATCGACGTGAGGACGTAGCCCTTGACGTCGACGCGCTCGAAGTAGCGCTTCATCGTGCGGATGTCCTTGGGCACGAGCGGGTGCTCGTCGTCTGTGCGCATGGCCGGCGTCATCCAGCGATAGAGGGCGACGACCGGGTTGTAGGCCATCGGCTCCATCATGATGACCTTGCCGCCACGGTCGAGAATCGTCGACCAGTTCTGCATCGCGCGCTCGATGTCGAGGTGGTGCAGGACGCCCGTGCAGCAGATGAGGTCGAAGCTCCGCGCTTCGACTTCGAGGGCCTCGGCGTTGCCGACGACCGCTTGCGCGACGTCGCTGAGGCCCTCGTCGGCAATCGCGCGGTTGAGCTTGGCGATGGCAGCGTCGGCGATGTCGACGCCGAGCACGCGCGTCGCGCCATGGCGCGCGAGCGGGGTCACGCCGCCTTCGGCGCAACCGACGACGACGACGCGCCGGCCCTTGACGAGCGTCTTGATGTCTTCGTAGTAGTCGGTGCGCGCGCGGTCCGCGAGGAAGTAGAACTTGTCGCGGCGCGCCTCGAAGTCGTCGAGCTGCCCTTCGGCGCGCTTGTTCTGGTACTCGGCCTCGGCTTGGAGGCGCGCTTCGACGTCTGGACTCACGGCTCGGCTCACGGCCGGACGGTCTTGGCCTGACACGATTTCTTGCTCTCCACGCTGCAATTTCGGTCGTTCCATCTCTCTTGGATGCGGCCGCATGGCCCGCGAGCCAAAGTTGCCTCTGGCAGTCTCTTGCTGACGCGCTGCGCCCCGAAAAGGCTACACTGCGGCACTCTTCCCTTCGTGTCGGAAACCAAGATCATGCCCGTCGCTTCACCGTCTCTTCGTCTCTTGGTGGCCACTCTCGCCATCGCCGTATCCAACTCGACGCTCAGCGCCCAGTCCTACCGTCTCGAGCGGCGCGGCGGCGAAATCGGCCAGACTCTCAGCATCGACCTGCGCGGGCCGAATGGTTCGGGCTTCCTCCTGCTGCCGTCCTTGAACGCCGGTCCGCTGCCCCTCGCGGCCCTCGACCCTACGGACCCCCGCGTCCTCGAAGTCGGCCTCGACCTGCCGGACTTTCTTTTCACTTCGGTCTTCGGCGCTTCCACCATCACGCTGCAGTATCCGATCCCGAATGACAGCGCGCTCCTTGGCGTGGTGTTGCACCACCATGGCTTCCTCTTTCCGGGCGCGACGCGTTTGGCCGGCGAAGTCTGCAACCCGGTGCGCACGACCTTCGGCAGCAGCAGCGCCTACGTCTCACGCGGTGCGGTCCTCACCAACCCCACGGCCATTCCGACGACGAGCGACTTGCCGGACGGGCGCATCTTGCTGGCGGGCGGCGGCAGCGGCAGCCTCCTGACGGCACGCGGCCTCGACACGAGCGAAATCTACGACCCAGATCGTCAGCGCTTCACGGCAGGCCCCAAGCTCGGGGCGGCGCGAGCTCTGCACCAAGCCGTCACGCTTGCGAACGGCAAAGTCCTCTTGATCGGCGGCGCCAATGCCCAAGGGGCCGCCCTCGCGACCTGCGAGGTCTATGACCCCGCGACGAACAGCTTCGCACCTGCGGCGAGCCTCGCGACGGGCCGTGCCGGGCACACGGCGACCTTGCTCAAGGACGGACGCGTCCTCGTCGCCGGTGGCTCGACCAACCTCGTCGACGCGGTGTCCGCCATCTTCGGAACCGTCAGTTCGTGCGAGATCTACGATCCGAACAGCAACACTTGGTCGGGTGCGCGCGCCATGTCGCGAGTCCGCCTCGGCCATGCAGCCACCCTGCTGAGCAACGGCCAGGTGCTCGTCTGCGGTGGTGCTACGGTGACGATCATCCTGCCCGGCGTGACCAACACGGCCGAGCTCTATGACCCGGCCAACAACACGTGGCGCGGCACCGGTGCCATGACCTATGCGGCGGGCGCCCAGATCCTCCAGCCGCTGCAAGACGGCCGCGTCCTCGCGATCGGCGGGGCCGTGCTCGCGGGTATCACGAACGTCGCCTCGACCAACGCCTCGACGGTCTACAACCCGAGCACAGGGACCTGGGCCGCTGCCGGCGTCATGCGGGACAGCCGCGCGCTGCCTGCCGTCGTCAGGTTGCCGAACGGAAAGGTGCTCGCGATCGGTGGCGCGCAAGGCGACATCACCAATCCGACCGCCCTCGCCCGCTGCGAGTCCTTCGATCCGGCGACGCTCGCCTGGTCGGCCACGGTGGCGCTCGGGACGGCGCGGGCTGGCACGGTTGCCCTGCTGCGGCCCGAAGGCTTGCTCTTCGTCGTCGGCGGTGCGGGCGGCTCGCAAAACACGGCGCTCGCGACCGGCGAGATTCTCTACCCGCGCTGATAGCGGTCGCGCGGGGCGACGCGACGCGAGCTTCGCGGCAAATCGCCTCGTGTTGTCGGCGGATGACCGCCGATGCAAGAAGCGGCGTTCGGCGTCAGTCTCGCGTGGAAGTCCGCGTCCCGATCCGGGATACTGCGGCGCACGCACCCGCCGGGTGCCACGCTGGCGCTACGCGCCCTTTTCCAATGAATCCGATGGCCGCGACGAGCTCGCGCCTCCCCCCTGCTCTTCGAGTCTGCGCTTTGTGGCGCGGCCTTCAAGATGGCGGCCCGTGGGAGCGCTGCGCCGCAGCGGCCCTCCAAGCCCCCCTGGACTTCCTCCATGAGCGAACTCGCACCTCCGGAGGTGCCGCCGAAGCTCTTCGAAAAAACCGGGATCTGCATCGAGCTCCTCGACGACGACGCCTGCAAGGTCGTCTCGAGGCTGCGCCGCAAGGGCCACGAGACCTTTCTCGTCGGCGGCTGCGTGCGCGACCTCCTGCTCCGGCGCACTCCCAAAGACTTCGACGTCGCGACCGCCGCAAGGCCCCGCCAAGTCAAATCCCTCTTCCGCAACTGCCGCATCATCGGCCGCCGCTTCAAACTCGCCCACCTGCACTTCGACCAGAAGATCCTCGAGGTATCGACCTTTCGTCGACGCCCGGACCAGGAGCAGAACGACGACGACGAAGACGACTTGCTGATCCGCAGTGACAACGCCTTCGGCTCGGCTTGCGAAGACGCGCATCGCCGCGACTTCACGATCAACGCGCTCTTCTTCGATCCCGAAACGGATGCCATCCACGACTACGTGGGCGGCATCGAGGACATCGATCGCGGGCTCGTGCGCACGATCGGCGACCCGCTGACGCGCATCAAAGAGGATCCGGTCCGCATCCTGCGTGCGATCAAGTTCGCGGCGCGGCTCGGTCTACGCATCGACGAGACGACGTGGCAGGCGATGCTCGAGGCGGCCCCGGACCTATCGAAGAGCGCGACCCCGCGCCTGCTCGAAGAGATCACGCGGCTCCTGCGTGGCGGTTCGGCCATGCGCTCCTTCCAGTTGCTGCGGGACTGCGGGGCCCTCGAAGTGCTCCTGCCCGAGCTCTACAAGTGGATCCAGCGCAGTGATGGCGAGCGGCGCCTCGCGTTCTGGCGTGGCCTCGAAGCCCTCGACAGCCGTGTGCGCCATGACCGCGATTCGGTGACGACGCCACTGCTCTTCGCGACGATGCTCTGGCCGCTCTTCGAGGACGCGCAACTCGGCGATGCTGCAGCGCGCCTCGAGCAAGAGCGCGGCGACCCCGAGCACGCGGGCGACCTCGGACAAGTCGTCGAGGACTTGCTCGGCCCGCTGCTTCGCAACCTCGCCTTCTCCCGCCTCGAGTCGGGGCGCCTCAAGCGCATCCTCGTCGTCCAGCGTCGCTTCGGCGCCGGCTTGCCCGAGGACGAAGCGCCGCCCAAGCGCCGGGGGCGCGGCCGCAGCTTCCGAGCCGCGAACTTCGTGCGCCAGGACTACTTCATCGAAGCGCTGCGGCTCTTCGAGTTGCGCTGCCTCGCGCGCGACCAGGACTGGGACATCCTCGACGCTTGGTCGGATTACTACGCAAAGACCACGAACGACGCCGCGCCGATCCAGCGCTTGCCGGCTTCGAGTCCGCAACGCGAGGAGAGCGCCAACGGCAAGCAGCGCGCCGAGGGCCCGAGTCGTGCTGCGCAGCCGCACAAAGCGCCAGTCCAGGCAAGAGGGCCTGGGCGCGAGAATCAAGGTCGTGAGAATCAAGGTCGTGAGGGGCACGGCCGCGACGGCGAGCGACACAGCCGCGAACGCGAGGCGCACGGGCGCAGCGGCCGCGACTCCAATCGCAATGGCAAGGGCAGCAAGCGCCAAGCGCCGGGAGGCCGGGACGATCGCGGGCGCTCTTCGCAACGAGGACCGCGCAACAACGACGAAGCAACCCGCGGCAAGAAGCGCGGCAAGAAGCGCCGCGACCGCGATGGCGGCCGCGCCCCCTTGCGCATCGAGCCCGAGAACACGACGCCACTGCCGCCGCTCCCCGACGTCGAGCTCGACCCGACCGAGATCCCGACCTACGGCAGCGTGCTCGGCGATACGGGTTCGGCCGACAAGATCGAGCTCGAACGCTCGAAGGGCAAGCGCGCGCGCAAGCGGCTCAAAGACACCGAAGAACCCTACATTCCACCGCCGCCGCCCGAAGACGGCCAAGGCGGAGGTGACGACGACGAAGGCACGTTCGGAGATTGGTGAAGCCTTGAGCCAAGAGCGCCCCGAGTCCCGCAAGGTCACGACCGAAGGTCTGCGCCGCATGAAGAAGCGCGGCGAGCGCATCGCGTGCCTCACGGCGTACGACGCGCTCATGGCCGGCATCCTCGACGCGAGCGGGATCGACGTCCTCCTAGTCGGCGACAGCGCGGGCACGGTCGTGCAAGGCCTCGACACGACCATCCAAGTGACGCTCGAGCAGATGCTCTACCACTGCAGCATGGTCACGCGCGCCGTGCATCGAGCCCTCGTCGTCTGCGACCTGCCCTTCATGACCTTTCAAGTGAGCGCCGAAGAGGCGCTGCGCTGCGCGGGCCGTCTCTTCAAGGAAGCCGGGGCCGAAGCCGTCAAGCTCGAGGGCGGTAAGCCCTTCTGTGGCGTCGTCCAACGCTTGACCGAATCCGGCATGCCGGTCATGGGGCACCTCGGCTTGACGCCGCAGTCGATCCACCACTTCGGCACCTACCGCGTGCGCGGGGCCGACGAGCGCGAAGCGCAGCAGATCGAAGACGACGCCAAGCGCCTCGAAGA
>CALLZN010000187.1 GCA_937858895.1 uncultured bacterium
CGGCCGCAGGCCGGCGCCCGTCGGGGGCTGGGGGTTATTCTCTTATTTGTCGCGGATGATCCGGGCGAGCCGGCGCAGCAGCGCCAGGGGGACGCCGCTCTCCGCCTCGACCAGCGCCATGAAGGCGGCGGCCGTCAGGCTCGCCAAGCCCAGGGTCCAGAGGATGGCCGAGCTGCGAGCGTCGTCCGTGAGAGGAAGGGTCTCGGGGAGGGTTCGTGCTTGCATCGATCTTCTCGTGTTGCGGCGCGAGCTTAGCCGTCACCGGCCCGAAAGCGGAGCGCGAAGCGCGCGACTTCGTGTCGACTCCTCGAGCTTGCGTTTCGCCGGCATGGCAGGTGAGCTGAGCCGCTCACGCATGCAGTTCTTCGGACTTCGACCTCGTCCCTTCGCCTGGACCACGATCGCGACGATGGCCGTCCTCGCGATCGTGGCGCTCTTCGGCGTGCTGCGCCTGCAAGTCGAGTTCGAGGTGCGGCGCGTGCTCGAGCAGAACGCGGGCGAGATCCGACAGGCCAGCACCCTCGCCGAAGACCTGCCCTGGCGGCACCCGGACTTCATCGTCGCACTCAGCTTCGATGCCCCGCTCGGACCCGAGGTCGTCGCTGCGGTCGAGGACCTGGCAAAAGCCCTGGACGCGGACCCGCGCATCGAGGCCGCGACTTCGATCGCTTCGCTGCGTCTCGTGGATCGCCAAGCCCTGCTGCCTAAGCCGTTCCTTGACCTGCTGCGCACGGCTGGCGGTGACATGCAGAGTCTCGTGCGTGAGCATCCCATTCTCGAGCGCAGCTTCGTGTCGAAGGACCTTCGCTCGACGCTCGTGCTCGTGCGTGCGCGGCGGGACGCGAACGATGGCTTCGACCGCTTGGCGGTGCTGGAGTGGGTCCGTGACTTCGTTGCAAAGCGCAGCGTCGGGGCCGAGACCGGTGCCGCTCCGAAGAGCGTGCGCTTGATCGGCAGTTCGGTCGTTCTCGCGACGCTCAGCCAGAAGCTCCGGGAGGGCATCGCCCAAGTGCTCGGGCTCGAGGTGCTCTGCTTCTTGCTGCTCTTGCCGCTGCTCTTCCGCACCTGGCGCGGCTCGATCCTGCCGCTCCTGGTCGTCCTCGTTTCGGTCCTCCTCAACTTCGGTTGGATGGGACTGCTCGGGTATCCGCTGACGATCATCGACGTGGCCATTCCTGGGCTCATCGTGATCATCGGGCTCTGCGACGCCATCCACTTGCAGCAGTGCTTCGAAGAGCGCTACGCGACGAACAGCGTCGTCGGCGCTGTGAGGGACATGCTGGCGCGGGTCGGGAAGGCGTGCTTCTACACTTCGTTCACGACCGCGGTCGGCTTCGTCTCGCTCGTCGCGGCCGAACATGACGCGGTCAGTCACTTCGGGCTCAAGGCCGGCGTCTCGGTCATCGTGACCTTCGTCGTCGTGCTGACGCTCTTGCCTGCCTTGCTGCTCGTGGCGCCGCTCGGACGCCCGCGACCGCTCGCCAGCGTGCGCTGGTCCTGGCTCGGCTACGGCCGGCCGCGGCTCATCGTCAGTGTCACGCTGCTGGCGATGCTCTTCGCCGGCATCGGCGTCACCTTGGTCCGCGTGGACTCGCACCTGCTCGAAGAGCTGCCCGCGAGCAGCGCCCTCGCTCGTGACTTCCGTTGGTTCGAAGAGCAGTTCTCGGGCATCATCGACGTGGAGGCGCGGGTCGACGGCGCGCTCGGCGACGGCGCGGTCTTTCGCGCGCTCGAGCGCTTCGAAGCCAAGATGCTCCAAGAAGATGGTCTCGACCGCGTCGAGTCGCTGACGCTGGTCGCGCGCGAGGCGATCGGCAAGCCCCGCGGCGAGCTCAGTGACGCCGACATCGCTGCGGCCTTCGCGCGCCTGCGTATCGCGCGCGCGTTCTTGCCGGAGCACCTCGTGAGCGCCGACTTCGAGACGGCGCGCGTCGTCTTCAAAGCGAGGGACATCGGCAGCGCCAAGACTTCGGCGTTGCGCGCCCGCATCGAGGAGGTCGCACGCGAGGTCACGCCTCCTGGTAGCGCACTACGCATCGCGCCAGCCGGCTACGTCCTCATGGCCACGACGAGCACGCAAGTCGTGCTGCGTACGATCTCTCAGAGCCTCGGCATCTCGCTGCTCGTGATCACGGTCTTTCTAGGCCTGATCTTTGGCTCCGTGCGACTCGCCCTGCTGTCGCTGCTGACGAACGTCCTACCGCTCGCCTTTGCCCTCGGGGTCTCGGGCTATCTCGGGATCGAAGTCACGATCGGCAGCGCGCTGATCTATTGCCTCGGCTTGGGTCTCGCGGTCGACGACACGATCCACTTGCTAGCGCGCTATCGCTACGAAGCACGGCACGACCCCGAGGCGAGCCCGAGGGTCCAGATCACGCGCGCGCTGCATTCGAGCGGCAAGGCCCTCGTCACGACTTCGATCGTCCTCGCTGTCGGTTCGCTCTGTCACGTCGCCGCCGAGTTTCAGTCGTTGGTCCACGTCGGCATCCTTTTGACGACGGTCATCGTCGTTGCACTCGCGACCGATCTTTGGCTCCTGCCGCTCTTGCTCGAGCGCTGGGTCTCGTCGAGGCGTGGCACCTGAGCTGCCGCTCAGGAGCCTTCTTTGATCGGCGGCGCTTCGCCACCGCGCACCGTCCCGTCGAGACGGAAGTCGATGGTCCACTCGAAGCTCGCCGGCCCGCGGTCGAAGCGCCAGCGACGCAAGGCGCGGTCAGCAGCGAGGTCGAGGAGGCGGTGGCCCGTCGAGCGGACGAGCGTCAAGGTCTCGACGAGGCCACTCGCGTCGATGCGGAAGGCGAAGACGGCGCTGCCCTCCTGGCCGAGGCGACGCGCCCTGCCAGGGTAGCGCGGTGGATCATTCCAACCCGCGAGCAGCTCGGGGGTCGATGGGCGCTCGGGCTGCGGTGGTGGGGCGGCCTTGGCGTCCGCGCTCGCGTCTTCCGCGACCGGGGTCTCGGTCGCCGTGTCCGTCGATGCTGTCGCTTCAGCTTGCCTGACGACGCGCTCCAAGGCGCGTTGGCGCCAGAGTGGCGCTGGGGGCTCGGGCTCGAGAGCGCTGTCCTCGAAGGGGGAGTCCGGATCGTCGAAGCTCGCCTCCGCGGCCGGAGGAAGTTCGGGCGCAGCGACCTCGCTTGCTTGTGGCGTGGCGACTTCGGTGCGCGTCTCGCGCTCTTCGACCTCCGGTTCGACGGGCGAAGGTTCGGTCGCTGTCGATCCTTCACTGCGCACGGAGACGCTGAGCGGCTCCGAAACGAAGCTCCGACGCGGCAGCGTCGCAACTGCCGTGAGCGCCAGCGCCTCGAAGGCCAGCGCGAGCCCGATCGACCGCATGCGTAGCGTCGGTGCAGGCGCAGACTGGCGTCGAGGGCTTCTTGGAGGACTGTGCTCGTGCACGAAACGGTCGAAAAGCGGTGTCGATGTGCTGGTCGGTAAAGACCTGAGTCTATCCGGTCAGTGCTGTCCTTCCTTGGCCGCGTTGACGTTCCAGGCTGGAATGGCGACGACGATCGTGCCGCTCGCTCCTTGGACGATGCGGGCTTGGCAGGCGAGGCGTGACTCGAGGCTCAGGTCGCGGGCGTCGTCGAGCTGGTCCTCTTCGTCCTCCTGCGCCTCGCTCAGGGCTGCGGCTCCGGACTCGACCTTGATGTGACAGGTCGAGCAGGCGCAGACGCCGCCGCAGGCGTGGTCGACTTCGATGTCGTTGTAGAGGGCGATCTCGAGGAGGTTCTGGCCTGGCTTGCCAATGACGACCTTTTCGCTGCCGTCAGGATTCTGAAAGCGGACTTCAACCGTCACGAGCGCTGCTCCTCGCTGGAAATGGGCATCGACATTCCCGAGTTGCCTCGAGAGCTCACTGGGGTTCTGGCGCTTCGAGCGCCTTCTTGACTGCCGCGCCGATGAGGTCGTCGGCGACTTGCATGGTGTAGGACGATAGTTCTTCGACGGCACTGTACAAGGCCTTGTTGTCGTTGCCGTCGAGCAAGCGCTTGGTGCGTGCTAGCGCCTTCTTCAGAGAGTACGCCTGCTCGGGCTCGAGGCCTGCGCCGCCGCGTGCGAGCGCCTCTTCGGTGCCGCGGATGATGGCGGTGGCCTTGTTGCGCAAGTCGAGGGCCTCGCGCGCGACAACGTCTTCACCTGCCTTTTCGATCGACTCGCGGATCATGCGTCGCACGTCGTCCTCGGAGAGGCCCAAGGTCGGCCGCACTTCGACGCTCGCGGTCATGCCGCTGCGCAGCTCGCGCGCCGACACCCGCAGGAGCCCGTGCTGGTCGACCGTGAAGGTGACCGCGACGCGCGGCAGGCCTGCCGGCATCGGCGGGATGCCGCTCAGTTGGAAAGAACCAATGTGGCGACAGTCGGCGACGAGCTCGCGCTCACCTTGGTAGATATTGACTTCGATGCCGCTCTGGTTCTCCACCTGGGTCGAGAACTCTTCGGTGATCGAACAGGGCACGGTCGTGTTGCGCACGATCAGCTTGCTGAAGGCGCCGCCCAAGGTCTCGATGCCGAGGCTCAGCGGCACGACGTCCAGCAAGAGGGTCTCGGTGTCGGCGCCGCTCAAGATCGCGGCTTGGCGCGCGGCGCCGAGCGCGATGGCGCGGTCGGGATCGATGTTCGTGAAGGGCGGGCGTCCGAACTCTTCGGTGAGCATGGCACGCACGCGCGGAATGCGCGTCGAGCCGCCGACGAGGACCACGGCGTCGATGTCGTCTTTCGCGATGGCGCCGTCTTGGAGGGTCGAGCGCACGCTCGCGAGCGTGCGCTCGAGCGGCTTCTGGATCATGGCTTCGAAGTCGTTGCGCGTGATCGTGACGCTCGTCGCTGCGCCTCTCGTCGCTGCGCCGTGCGTGGCGTCCTCGCGGGCGACGTCGACTTCGATGGTCACGCCTTCGTTTGGCCCCAAGGCCTCGTCCGAGAGGCGCAGCTTGACGGCCTCGGCCGAGCGTCGCAGGGTCGCCAGCACGGATGGCGCGATGGCAGCGCTTCGGTCGAGTCCGGTCGCGGTCAAGAGGCGCTCGAGCAAGAGGCGGTCGAAGTCGTCGCCGCCGAGCTGAGTGTCGCCGTGGGTCGCGAGCACGCGGAAGATGCCGTCCTGGATCTTGAGCAGCGTCACGTCGAAGGTGCCGCCCCCGAGGTCGTAGACGAGGACGTGCCGCGCGCTCGCGCCAGCGTCAAGACCGACACCGTAGGCCAGCGCCGCCGCGGTCGGCTCGCCGACGAGGCGGAGGACTTCGAGGCCAGCGAGCTCGGCGGCCCGCTTGGTCGCCTGGCGCTGGGCTTCGTCGAAGTAGGCAGGCACGGTCAAGACGACCCGCGGCGTCTCCCCGAGGGCTGCGCCGAGCTCGGCTCGCGCACGGTCGACACAGGCGCGTAGGACGAATGCGCTGATCTCTTCGGGTGCGTAGTCGCGGGCCTCGCTCGGGTGCGCGCCGCGCGCTGCGGGGATGCGGATGCGCACCGAGTCGCTCGGGCCCTCGACGAGGCTGTAGGGCAGGCGGCGTGCTTCGACGCGCAGCTCGTGCATCGAGCGACCGATGAGGCGCTTGACCGAATGCACGACCCGGCCCGGCAGCTCGAACTCGAGGGCCTTGGCGGCGTCGCCGACGACGATGGTGCCGTCTTCGAGGAAGGCGACGACCGACGGCAGGAGGCCGTCACCGAGGATGCGGCCACCGCATTCGTCTTCGATTGCGACGAGGCTGTTGGTCGTGCCGAGGTCGATGCCGAGGACGACGATCTTGTTTGTCTCGTCGCTGAGGATCGGGTCGCTTGTCATTGGGGCTTGGCTTGGCATCGCAACTGGGCGGTCGAGGCTGACTTGTCTCTTGCGGCTGTCGGGCAACGCGGCTGTCGGCTCACCTGTGTTGCTGCGCAGTCAGGGCCTCGAGGCGTCGCTGGGCATAGCGTGCTTGGTGGAGCAGCGTGGCGGCTTGCAAGACGGCGGCAGCTTTCGTCTCGCTGTCCTGTATCGAGTCTTGCAGCGCAGCATCGAGCAGCGCCAAGACACGCGCCTGCATCACTTCGAGTTCGTCGCGTGTGCGTGCTTCCATCGCCGCGCGACCCGCCGGGTCTTGCCGCGCTTCGCGGGCCGTCTCGTACTCTTCCATGGCCTCGAGCAAGAAGGCTGGATCGAGCTGCTTCGTGCGCTGAAGTGCGCCTGGCTGCTCTTGTTCGATCAGGTAGGCGAAGCGCGTCCACGGGTCGCGCAAGACGCGATACGCTTCGTTGATCGCTGCCTGACGCGTGAGGGCTGCATCGCTGTCGCTATACAGCCCTTGCTTGTCTGGGTGGGTCTCGCAGCTCTTGCGCAAGTAAGCGCGCTCGAGCTGGTCGCTGTCGACAGCTGCTCGCGGCGCGAGGCCGAGCAGGGCGAAGTGGTCTTCCTCGAGTGCCACGGAGGTCCGACTTTGCATCAGGGGGCCGCGCTCAGACCGTGAACGAGGTGCCGCAGCCGCAGGTGCCGCTCGCCGCCGGGTTCTGGAAGACGAAGCCTCGGTTCAGGAGGTCGCCGTTGAAGTCGACGATGGTGCCGCCCATCACGAACTCGCTCTTCTTGTCGATGAGCACCGTGACGCCGTGCGAGACGTAAGCCGAGTCGAACTCGGTGCGCCCCTTCTTGTCGAAGTCGAGGACATAGCTGAAGCCCGAGCAGCCGCCGCCCTTCGCGCCGACGCGCAGGCAGGTCGACTCGGGAAGGCCTTCCTCGTCAATGATGCGCTTGACCTCGCGGGCGGCCCGCTCGGTGAGGACGACGCCTTGGCCCGGCGTCGTCGCTGGGTCGAGGACCGGCGCCGCCACGACTTGTGAGGCTGCGTGGGCTTCGAGGATGGCCTGCTTTTCGCGCTCGCGCGCTGCGGCGTCGACGTCCGTGTCGACTTGGTCGTTCTTGACTTCGGTCATGCTCCCTCGCTCAGGCTCGGCTCCGCTTCGGCGCCAGCGGGGTCCGTGGCGCGCTTACGCTTGTAGTCCTCGATCGCAGAGCGGATCGCGTCCTCGGCCAAGACCGAGCAGTGGATCTTGACGGGCGGAAGCGAGAGCTCTTCGACGATGTCCTTGTTGGTGATCGTGAGCGCCTCGTCGACGGTCCGACCCTTGACCCACTCGGTGGCGAGCGACGAGGAGGCAATCGCCGAGCCGCAACCGTAGGTCTTGAACTTGGCGTCGGTGATCTTGCCGCTCTCGGGGTCGACTTGGATCTGCAGCTTCATGACGTCGCCGCACTCGGGAGCGCCGACGACGCCGGTGCCGACATCGTCACTCGACTTGTCGAGCGAGCCGACGTTGCGCGGGTGATTGTAGTGGTCGATGACCTTGTCGCTGTAAGCCATGGTTCTCGTTCGTGTTGGCAGGAATTTGTGTTCGTAAACTACAATATGTGGACAAAATGTGGTCGCTGCCGTCAGTGGCTCTGCCACTGCACTTTGCTCAGGTCCACGCCCTCTTGGACCATCTCGTAGAGCGGTGACATCTCGCGCAAGCGGCGCACGGCTCGAGTCACGATGTCGGCGACGTAGTCGACTTCGGCCTCGTTGTTGAAACGGCCGAGGCTGAAGCGAATCGAGCTGTGCGCCAGTTCGTCGGGTAGGCCGAGCGCGCGCAGGACGTAGCTCGGTTCGAGCGACGCCGAAGTGCAGGCCGAGCCCGATGACACCGCCACGTCCTTGATGCCCATGAGGAGCGATTCGCCTTCTACATAGGCAAACGACATGTTGAGCAAGTTGGGCAAGCGATGCTCGCGACTGCCATTGACCGAAACGTGGTCGAGGGCCGCGCTGAGCTTTGCCTCGAGGCGGTCGCGCAGGCGGCGACAGTGCTCGATGTCCTTGTCCATCTCTTCGCTCAGGATGGCGCAGGCCTTGCCGAGGCCGACGATGCCGGTCACGTTCAGCGTG
>CALLZN010000188.1 GCA_937858895.1 uncultured bacterium
CGTCTCCCAGCGGCATGACGAGAGAGTCGCAAGGGCAGCGCTCGCGCCCATGAGCTGCAAGAAGCGTCGGCGATCGACCTCGGGAACTGCCTGCGGGTCCTGGTCCGGGAACTCCCGCGCCAAGAGCTCTTGGAACTCGGGCGTGTTCTCGAGGTCGGCGAGGCTGCGCCATTCTGCCGGCGAAGCCGACACAGGAGACGTCGTCGCGGACGCTCGCGCGTCCGGACTCGTGGGGGATGGGCTCATCGGTGACATGTCGAGCAGTCCGTCCTGGTCTTGATGCCGTATTCGTTCTTCAGCCGGAGGCCGAGTTCCTCTTGGTTCTCTGCTTCCCAGGCCATGTTCGTGATTTCGCTGAGCGGCCGCAGGTGCTTCTCCGGTGCGCGGTGGCAATCGAGGCACCAGCCCATGGACAGCGGCTCCTGCTGCCAGACCTGCTCCATCTGGTCGATGCGCCCGTGGCACGACTTGCAGCCGATGCCGCGCGTCACGTGCGAAGCGTGGTTGAAGTAGGCGTAGTCGGGCAGGTCGTGGATCTTCTGCCAGCGCATCGGCTGGCCGGTCGCGAAGGCCTCACGCAGCTTGGTGAGCTTGGGGCTCGCGGTCTTGACCATCGCGTGGCAGTTCATGCACGTCGAGGTCGGCGGCACCGCCGCGAAGGCAGCCTTCTCGACCGTCGTGTGACAGTAGCGGCAGTCGAGGCCGAGCTCGCCTGCGTGGAGCGCGTGGCTGAAGGGAACGGGCTGCGTCGGCGAGTAGCCGGCGTTGAGCGTCTTTGGCGACGCCCCGAACCAGAACAAGAGAACCACGTAGACCGGCCCTCCCACGAGAGCAGGGACGAGCAGACCCTTGATCTTGTTCGTCCACTTCGGGAACAGGAATCGACTCATAGCGGTGCGCCTGCGGGGGTTCGCGCGAATGCACGGACGGTGAAGAGTTCGGATGCGCGCGGTGTCCTGGTTCGCGAGTCGCCGCAGTGATGCCACGCTCGCTGGTCGAGAGCTGCCGAACCCAGCCTTAGCAATCGGAGGTTTTTAAGAGCCGGCCGCAGCGGGTCAACGTGTCTCCTTGTCGCTATGCAAAGGAAGCGTGCAAAGCGCGCCCGCGAGCGTGGCACGATGCCGCAAGCTCGGAGCCGCCGAAAGGCCGGCGCACGCACCTCAACGACACGACAGCCCCACAGCGCGTATGGCCCTGCGACGCATCGAGATCCTCTGCCCCCTGGCTCTGCGCGCCCACTTCGAGCAGCTCGCCCGCTCCAGCACCCCGCTCGCCCTCTGGGTGCAGTGCGACGATAAGAACTGCGAGCTGCGCGCCCTCGTCGATCGCGAAAACGTCGAGGCCTTGCTCAGCGACATCGAGTCCTTCTTGGCGCTGCAAGAGGACGGAACCGACGTGCAGGTGGCCGTCCTCGAGGTCAAGGCTTCGTTGCCGCGCGCGAGGCCGGAGCCCGCGAAGGATCGCGAGACCATCGTGGGGCGCGCCCGGGAACGGCGCTTCAAGCGCATCAGCCGCGACGAACTCAGCGCCGAGATCGCCAAGGGCGCCGACCTCGATGCGGTCTTCTTGGTCACGGTCGTGCTCTCGACCATCGTCGCGACGATCGGCCTGCTCAGGAACAGCCCCGCGACGGTGATCGGCGCCATGGTCATCGCCCCGCTCATGGGACCCAACATCGCGCTCGCCCTGGCGACGACGCTCGGCGACGCCCAGCTCGCCAAGCGTGCGCTGGTCACGAGCGCGGCTGGGCTCGCGACAGCGATCGGGGCCGCGGGGACCATCGCGCTCTTCTTGCCACCGATCGACCCCGAGGCCGTGCCCGAGATCGCGGCCCGCGTCCAACCCCACTGGAGCGATGCCGTGCTGGCGCTGGCCTCGGGCGTTGCGGGGGCCCTCGCCTACACGACGGGGGTCTCGACGAGCTTGGTCGGCGTCATGGTCGCAGTGGCCCTACTCCCACCGACGGTCGTCGCGACGATGCTCGCGATCCAGGGCCAGGGCGCCGCCGTCCAGGCAGCCTTACTCGTCGCGACCAACGTCTTCGGCGTCATGCTCGCCGCGATCGCGACCTTCCGCGTCCAGGGCATTCACCCACACTCATGGTGGGACAAGCAGCGAAGCGAACGCCGAACGACGTGGGCCTTGATCCTGCTCTTTGCGCTCTTGTGCGCCTTTACGGCGCTGCTCGTGCTGCGAGCGCGCTGAGCGCCGCCTGCCGGGGCCGGGCCAATGAGGCCGAAGAAGACGCCCAGGAGACTCGAGGAGACCCGGAAGAGAAGTGGAGCGGGTGATCGGATTCGAACCGACGACCCTCACGTTGGCAACGTGATGCTCTAGCCGCTGAGCTACACCCGCTCGTGAGCGACACCCAACCGTGAAGATGGAGGTCGCTGCAAGGGCGAGAACTGTAAGGAAGGCGAAGTCCAAGTCAAGCCCAAGAGTCGAAGGTCGCGAGCCGGCCACCGACGCCTATGATCCCGGCACTTATGGCGAGGCACGAAGCGCCGGAAATCCTCAGCGACATCCTCCGCCACGCGGCCGCCGCGTGGCCTTCGGACCTGATCCTGCGCCGCGAGGACCCACGCAAAGAACGACCGCAGCGCTACGCCGACTTCGACCGCGACGTCGATGCGCTCGCTGTCGCGCTGCGGACCGAGCCGCGACAGGGCGGACAGCTCGTCTCGGGTGATCGCGTTGCGCTCTTCGCCGACAACGCGAGGTCCTGGCTCCTCTGCGACCAGGCTCTTGCGCGCGCGGGCCTCGTCTCGGTGCCGCGTGGCACCGACAGCTCGCCCGCGGAGCTCCGAGCGATCGTCGAGCACTCGGGTGCGCGCCTCGTGCTGCTCGGGCGAGATCTACCCATCGAAGTCCCGCCCGAAGTCGATGTCCTCCTGCTGCCCGACCGGCTCGAGCAACTCTTGGAGCGCGGCCACGCCCTCCTCGGCCAGGAGGCCGGCCGAAAGACTCTGCACGACGTGCGACCGAAGAGTGCCGACCTCTGCACGATCGTCTACACGAGCGGCACGACCGGTAACCCGAAGGGGGTCATGCTCACGCATGCGAACCTCGTGTCCAACGTGTTGGCCGTCAACGCGACCCTGAGCTTCCCCGGTCGCGGCACCATGCTGTCGCTCCTGCCGAGCTGGCACATGTTCGAGCGCGTCTTCGAGTATGTGTCCATCTCGCGCTCTTGCTGCATCGTCTACACGGACAGCCGCCGCCTCGCTGGCGACCTCGCGAGCTTTCGGCCCGACATCCTCGCTTTTGTGCCGCGCATCTGGGAGCTCTTGGCAAGCGCGATGCAAAAGAAGCTCGAAGCTCTGCCGAGCGGCAAGCGCCGCGTCGTTAGCGCGCTGCGTCGCCTCGGCCGCTCGGCCTTGCAGTCGCGCAGCAAGAGCCTGAAGCGCCGCCTCCATCGCTGGCTCTGCAAACGCCTGCTCGCGCCCATCCACGAAGCGCTCGGCGGCCGGGTCGCCCTCGCCGTTTCGGGTGGCGGCAGCCTTCCGCCCGAGGTCGACCGCCTCTTGCTCGAAGTGGGCGTCCCCTTCCTCAATGGCTACGGGCTCACGGAAACGAGCCCATGCCTGACTGTCCGCGAACCGGAGGGGAACCGCCCCAACTCGATCGGCCCGCCGCTGCCTGGCACGGAGCTGCGCATCGTGCGCGACGGTGCCGTCGTCGACGGCGTCGGCGTCCTAGGGGCCGGTGTCGTCGGCGAGATCCAAGCCCGCGGCCCGCAAGTCATGCGCGGCTATCACCGCGACGAAGTCGCGACGCGCGCCGTGCTCGACGACGAGGGCTGGTTCCGCACGGGCGACCTCGGCAGCCGCGACAAGGACGGCTGGTACCGCATCACCGGACGCATCAAGGACACCATCGTCCTCGCTGGCGGCGAGAACGTCGAACCCGAACCCATCGAGGGGCGACTCAAGACGAGCCCGTGGATCGAGCAGATCATGCTCGTCGGCCAGGACGCAAAGCTCTTGGGTGCCCTCATCGTCGTCGACGCCGAGCACTGCACGAGCGCGCTCGGACGCTTCGATCCGCAATGCGGCGAGCTACGCGCGCGCCTGCGCGGCGAAGTCGATCGCCTACTGACCCTCGAGGCGGGCTTCCGTCGCATCGACAAGGTCGGCCCCTTCGCCGTTCTCGCTGCACCCTTCACGGTGGAAGACGGCAGCATGACCGCGACCCTCAAGCTGAAGCGTCACGTCATCGCCGAGCGCTACCGCGACCTCATCGAAGACCTCTACAAGTGAGACAAGTGACTGGCTCCGTCCTCGTCCTCGCGGGCGTCGATCCTTCCGGCGCCGCAGGCTTGCAGCGTGACGTCTGGGCGATCCAACGCTGCGGGCAACGAGCACTCGCGATCCCGACCTGCCTGACCTTGCAGAGCCGCGTCGCGCGCGCCGACGCGGTCGACCTGGCCTGGCTCGCCGACACCCTCGATGACCGCGTCGAGGTCTTCGCCTCGCGGCGCGACTTCGCGGCGATCAAGGTCGGCCTCGTCGTCCACGAGGCGGTTTGGCGCGTGCTGCTGCCCCGACTCGCGCGCTTCGTCGACCAAGGCGTGCCGCTCGTCGTCGATCCGGTGCGCGGACCTTCGTCGGGCCGCTTCGAGGTCGAGCCCCTGGTGCGCGGCATCCTGCGCAACGAGGTCGCGGCGCTCGGCGCCGTCTTGACGCCCAACCTGCCCGAGCTGACTTGGCTCAGCGAAGCGGCGGACGAAGACGCAGCCCTGCAGGACGTTCTCGCGTGCGGTTACCGAGCGGTCTTCCTCAAGGCCGGGCACCGCAGCGAGGGCTCGTCGCTCGTCGACCGCCTCGCGTGGCCGGACCGCGAAGCGCGCTTCTCGCGCCCGCGCCGCGCGGGCCCTGGGCGCCGCGGGACGGGCTGCGTCCTCGCGAGCTTCTTGGCTGCGGGCCTCGCCGAAGGGCTCGATGTCGAGACCGCGGCGCGAGTCGCGGGGCACCGCCTGCAGCAGGCTTGGGACGAACTCGACATCGCCGCGGCCCCACAGCCTTGAGCAGCGGAATCAGATCAGGCGCTTCGCCGAAGTCTGGTCTTCGTCGAGGGCCTCGAGCAGGCGCTGGTAAAGCCTGCGCTCAAGGCGCCGCAGCGTGCGCGGGCTCTCGTCCGCGAGCGGGATGCTCGCGCCGCCGACCGTGCCGTGACCGCCGTAGCTGCCTTCGCCATCGAGGACTTCGCGCAGCAGCGACCACGCATCGCGACCGTAGGAGTTCGCGCGCACCGAGACGTAGTAGGTGTTCTTGTAGAGGCCGCCGGTCACGACCCACTCCGTGCCTTCGAGGCGCAGCAGCAGGTCGGCGTATTCGGCGACGATCTCGGGGTTCTCGGTGTGGCCGAGGCTGCAGACGGCGAGCTTGCCGTGGACCCGCGTCTCGTTGAGCGCCTGCCGAAAGACCTTGAAGTAGTTCGACGGCAGCGCCGGACGCGCGATCGAAGCAAGCGCCGCACGATCGGCTCGCTGCAACAAGTACAAGTAAGCCCGCTCGTCCAGCGGGCTCGTGTTGCGCGAAAGATCGGCGGTGTCGGTGCGGATGCCGTAGAGCAGCGCCGTCGCGACGCGCGGCGGCGGCTCGAGGCCGAGCTCCATGATGTAGCCGGTGATGATCGAGCACGTCGCACCGACATCGGTGCGCACGTCGCGAAACTTGCTCGGGCCCGCGCCCTGGGTCGGCGGAATGTGGTGGTCGACCACGGCGTCGAGCTGGATCGAAGGCGGGACGAAGGTGTGCCCGAAGCCCGGCTGCGTGTCGACCATCGCGAAGCCATCGAAGCGCGCCAGGTCGAGATCTTCGAGGCGCACGATGCCGATGCCGAGCGCTCGCACCATCTCGAGGTTCTCGGCGCGGAAGATATCGCCGCGGTAGCCGAAGCTCGTCGAGACGCCGAGCTGCTTCTCGAGCAAGAAGCGCAAGCCGAAGGCCCCACCCATCGAATCCGGGTCAGGGTTGTTGTGGCTCAGGACGAGGACGCGGCTGCGCCCCTCGAAAGCTTCGAGGAGCTCGTGCACACGACTCGGGGTTTGGAGTGTCGTCGTCATCGACGGATGCAGCGAAGGCTGCCGCAAGGCGGCAATGATCATCTTTCGACTACGGAGCCGTCCCGCCTTAGAGGTCGAACTTTTCCAAGAGCGCGCGACCGTGCCGCAGTTCGTCGGGCCGGCAGGCTGGGTCAGGCTCGAGGCAGCAGGCAAGGCGCTCCGAAGCCCGGCCGCTATAGGGCTGTAAAACGCCATAATCTACAAGGCCCGACCCGGGCACCGAGCGCGGCCCATGCTCGCCGTAGTCCTCCAAGTCCATGCCGCGCAGATACTTAGACAAGCACTCGAGCACGGCGCCGTGCTCGGGACCACCGCTTCTCCCGTGCCAGGCGACGACAGAAGCCCGGTGCCAGTAAGCGAGGCGCCGTGTCGAGGCGAGGTCGTCGAGGATGGCCTCGAGGGCGTCGAGCCCGCTCAGCGAGCCGAGGTCCGAGGATTCGGTCAGGCAGAAGCGAAAGTCCGGATGTTGACGCAGTAGGGCGTGGAGGTTGCGGCACGCGTGCTCGAGCCCGGCGTCGCGCCGCCCCTCGATGGCCGCCATGGCTCGCGTCCGGAGTTCCGGGTCGGGCGCGCGGCCGACCGACAAGGCAGTCGCAATCTCGCCGCGCCCTTCTTGGGCCAGCTTGAGACCGAGGGGCGGCGCTTCGAGCACGAGGACGTTGACGCCGATGGCCCGACCCAGGACAGCTGCGCGCTCGACGCGCTCACGCACGGCGAGCACGTCGTCCGCGCGGCTCGAGGCCAGCGACGCTTGACCCGCGTCCTCGAAGGGCCGCGCGACACGGATAGCCGGCATCGAGAAGGGCAGGTCCTCCGTCTCGGTCCGCAGCTCGTGCCACGGAAAGCGCCGCGCAGTCGGCGCAGGCAAGACGCCGGAGAAGCCGAGTTCGAGCGCCAGCAATGCAGCGCGACGACACGACGCAATGCCCTGCGATGCGAGCCAAGCCCCGCCGAGCACCAGGGTGCCGTCCGTGTTCGCCATGACACAGTCATACAATCCGCTCGCTTGTTGCGACAGGGTCTCTTAACTGCTCACCTAGTGGAGCTGCATCGCGAGAGGCGCGATGCTGCACACGCAGGAGCCCAGATGAAGACCCCCCTCGAGATCGCTCGCAACGTCTACTCCCGCCAAGGCGAGATCCACGCCCGCGCACGCACTCTCCTCGGCCGCCCGCTGACGCTGGCCGAGAAGATCCTCTTCGCGCATCGATCGGACCCGAGCGAGCCGGCCCCGCGCCGCGGCAAGGACATGGGCAGCCTGCATCCCGATCGCGTGGCGATGCAGGACGCGACCGCGCAGATGGCGATCTTGCAGTTCATCTCGGCTGGGCTGCCCGAAGTGGCGTTGCCGACCACCGTGCACTGTGATCACTTGATCCAGGCTCGCGATGGTGCCGCACCCGACCTCGCGCGTGCCGAAGACGAGAACGGCGAGGTCTACGCCTTCTTGCGATCGGCAGCGGACAAGTACGGCATGGGCTTCTGGCGCCCAGGCTCGGGGATCATCCACCAGGTGGTCTTCGAGAATTACGCCTTCCCCGGCGGCTTGATGATCGGCACCGACAGCCACACGCCGAACGCGGGCGGACTCGGCATGCTCGCGGTCGGCGTCGGCGGAGCGGACGCGGTCGACGCCATGGTCGGCATGCCCTGGGAAGTGCTCTGGCCGCGCCTCATCGGCGTGCGACTCACGGGCAGACTCTCGGGTTGGTCGGCCTCGAAGGACGTGATCCTCGAGATGCTGCGGCGGCTCACGGTCGATGGCGGCACAGGGAAGATCGTCGAATACTTCGGCCCCGGTGCCGAGGCCTTGTCCTGCACGGGTAAGGGCACGATCACGAACATGGGCGCCGAGCTCGGCGCGACGACGTCGGTCTTCGCCTTCGACGACAGCATGCTGCGCTACCTCGAGGCGACGGGGCGCAAAGAGCTGGCCGACCTCTGCCGGCAACACCGCGACGAGCTACGGCCCGACCCCGAAGTGATGGAGAACCCGGCGGACTTCTACGACGAGGTCCTCGAGATCGACCTAGGGGAGCTCGAAGCCGGCCTCGTCGGCCCGCATACGCCCGACCTCTTTCACAAGGTCTCCGACATGCGCGAGACAGCGCAGCGCGAGGACTACCCGGTGCAGATTTCGGCGGCCCTGATCGGCTCGTGCACGAACTCGAGCTACGAGGACCTGAGTCGGTCGGCGCACATCGCGCAGCAGGCGATCGACAAGGGCGTCAAGCCCGCGGTCCCCTTCTTCGTGAGCCCCGGTTCGGATGCGATCCAATCGACGGCCGAGCGCGACGGGCAACTCGCGACGTTGCGCGAACTCGGCGCGACGATCCTCACCAACTCATGTGGCCCGTGCATCGGTCAGTGGGCACGGCCGACTCTCGAGAAGGGCACGCGCAACTCGATCGTGTCGTCCTTCAATCGCAACTTCCCCGGCCGCAACGACGGCAATCGCGAGACTCTGAGCTTCCTCGGTAGCCCTGAATTGGTGACGGCAATCGCACTCTCAGGCCGCCTCGACTTCGATCCGACCCGCGACACTCTCCGCGCGAGCGACGGCAGCGAGTTTCGTCTGGAGGCACCGCAGGGGCCCGAACTACCTGCGGCCGGCTATGCGCTCAATGATTCGGGTTACCTCGCCCCCACCCTGAGCTCGACGGCGAGCATCGAAATTCTCCAAGGCAGTGACCGACTCGCGTTGCTCGAGCCCTTTGTCGCGCCAGCGATCCCCGGCGACTTCGTGGACATGCCACTGCTGCTCAAGGCGGTCGGGAAGTGCACGACCGACCACATCTCGCCGGCCGGCTACTGGCTGCGCTTCCGCGGCCACCTCGACAAGATCAGTGACAACATGTTCATTGGCGCGGTCAACGCTTTCACCGACAAGCCCGGCACGGCGCGCAATGTCTTCGACGATTCGGTTGCCTCGGTCAGCGATGTGGCGCGCCAGTACAAAGCGCGAGGCAAGGGCTGGGTCGTTGTCGGTGACCAAAACTACGGCGAAGGCAGCAGCCGCGAGCACGCGGCGATGGAACCGCGCTACCTCGGCTGCAAGGCGGTCATCGTGCGCAGCTTCGCGCGCATCCACCAGACCAACCTCAAGAAGCAAGGGGTCTTGCCGCTGACCTTCGTCGACCCAAGCGACTACGACAAGATCCGCGAGAAGGACAGCTTCACGCTCCTGGGTCTCGACAAGTTGGCTCCCGAAAAAAACGTCAGCTGCCGCATTCTGCATGCGGACGGCAGCGAGGATCACATCGAGCTTGGGCACACGATGACTGCCGACCAGATCGCGTGGTTCCACCACGGGTCGGCGCTCGAGATGATCCGCCAGAAGCAGCAGCAGGGTTGATCGAGGCGCAGCACGGGCTGCGAAGGAGAAGGGGAAACTATGCCACCATTCAAGAAGGGAGGCAGCTTCGTGCGCTTCTTCGTCGAGGGCACGCTGCCGGACACGGCGTCGGAGGACTTCTTCGAAGCGCTCTCGAAGGAGCGCTTTCGTTCGATCGAGAGCGCCGCGAGCGAGGAACTCAGCGCCGGCTGGGTCTCGCCTTCGGATCCGAGCGGCCAGGACTTCCTGCGCGAAGACATCCTCGTCGGGGACTTCGTGCGGCTGCGCATCCGGGTCGACAAAAAGAAGCTGCCGGCCGCTTGGCTCGCGATCCACATGGCCGCCGAGCTCCGCGCGCGTGACGGCAAGAAGATTTCCGCGCGTGAACGCAAAGAGATCCGCGCCGACATCGAAGAACGCATCCTGCCGCGCACGCTGCCATCGGTGAGCTTCCTCGAGGTCGTCCTCGTGCCGCGCTCGGCCGCGTCGCGCGGGGCCTTGGTCTTTCTCTTCTCGACGAGCGCTGCAGCAGCTGCCGAGTGCGCGAAGCTCTTCCACAAGAGCTTCGGCGTATCGCTCGTCGAGGTCGACCCGACGACGCTCGCCGAACGGGCGCCGCTCGCGGCCGAAAAGCGTAGCTACCTCGAGCGCTGCTCGCCGTTCTCGACCGAGCGGAAGCGCGAGCCGGCGAGGCCCCAGCGTGCGCGCGCGGCCGCGAGCGCTGTCGATGATGACGACGACGCCATCGCCGAGACGCACGCCGAAAGCGCGGAGGCATTCTGATGCAGGATCGCAGCGAACACGCCTTCCTCGGCGAGGAGTTCTTGACCTGGCTCTGGTATCGCAGCGAGACCGGTCAGGCGACCTTCACTCTGCGCGACCGCAGCGAAGTCGCGATCAGCCTCGACGACTTCCTCTGCATCGGTGGCAACGAGGACGAAACCGAGCAAACCCTGCGCAAGGGCCTACCGACCCGCAGCCATGAGGCAACGGCCGCGCTCGCCAGCGGCAAGCGCCTCGTCAAGGCTCGCCTCATCGTCGCCGAGGGCGACGACGAATGGACGCTCACGCTCGACGGACCGCGCTTCGCCTTCGGAAGCGTCCGACGCAACAACCCCGAAGCGGACAGCGAGAGCGCCGAGGCGCGCGACATCGAGCGCATCCAGTCCTTCGTGCGCGTCGGCGAGGTCCTCGATGGGATCTACGGCGCCTTCCTCGACGAGCGCTTGCAGGAGAATTTTTCGGCGACGACCCTCGATGCCATGCGCGGCTGGGTCGAAGCGCGCGGCGCGCGCGACTGAGGCAGGCGCGCTCGCGGCGGCGCGATTGGCCCTATCGACAGGGCGGAGGACGGCCAACTTCAACGCGGCCCGGCAAGCAAAGTTGCTCTGACGTCGACCCTCAAACCGTAGGTTCGGACATCAACTCCGCCCACAGATATCACATCACTGTCGATTCGAGCTGGCTGCTTGGCGTAGCAGTGCCATCCAATAAAACATGGCATGCTCACCGTCGGATCACGATGAGCGTACTTGAACATACCGAGGATGTCCGGAACATCTTTGTCAGCCTCAACATAGAGACCTGGATTCGTATCTCGAGTGAGATCCGCCAACTGACTCGCGGCGCGCCACAGACAACTTGCGGCAGAGTATCCATCCCCCTTTGTCTTATCGACAACCGACATTAGCGACTTGCCGACCTTGGACATGCGTCGATAATAATCCCCGCTCCCTTCAACTTCATCCTGAACATCCATCGTAGGCGCCGCCAGCGCTCAGACCACCCGCACGTTCGAGCCGCGCCAGAAGCGCCAGGCGTTCAGCCCGACGAGGACGGCGGCGAGCGCGGCCAAGCCCGCCGCCATGATCGACAGCAGGCTGAGCGGCACGAACTGCGGCGCGAGGCCAGCCACGAAGGGCAGGCCGAGGGCGACGACGCCGAGCGCGAGGAATAGATTCTGTCGTGCGTTGCGCAGAGCCGCGCGGCCGAGGTCACGCGCGGTGACGATGCTGTCGAAGCCGGCTCCGACGAGCGCAATATCCGCCGCATCGATGGCCTGGTCGCTTCCGCTCCCCATCGCCACGCCGACGTCGGCACGCGCGAGGGCTGGAGCATCGTTGTCGCCGTCCCCGATCATCGCGACGGTCCATCCTTCTTGCTGCCACTCCTCGATGTGCTGCGCCTTGTCATCCGGCCGGAGATTGGCTCGGTAGTCGCTGATGCCGAGTTGGCGAGCGATGACTGCCGCGGTCTCTTGTGAATCGCCGGTGACCATCTCGACCTCGAGACCGCGCTGGGTGAGCTTGTCCACCGCCTCGCGCACACCGGCTCCGAGCTGGTCCGCGAGCACGATGCTGCCGATGCAGCGCGTCTCTTCGAAGGCCCAGACGACGGATTGCCCCGCGGCTTCGAAGTGGCGCTCGCGCGCCTCGAGGGGGGTGATGTCGACGCCGCGCTCTACCAAGAGCGCGAGGCTACCGACACCGACCGTGCGCCCCTCGAAGCGTCCGTAGACGCCTCGACCGTCGAGCGATCCGAAGGTCGTGACCGGCAGGGCTTCGAGCTCCAAGGCTTCTACGCCTTCGCGGATGGCGATGCCGACCGGATGCGATGAGCCGGCTTCGAGGCCAGCTACGAGACGCAAGAGCTTGACGTCGTCGTAGTCGGGCACGAAGACCTCGACACCCATGAGCTGCGGATGGCCGGTCGTGAGCGTTCCCGTCTTGTCCACCAAGACGACGTCGGCTCGCGCGACCGTTTCGAGCGCGGGCGCATGCTTGATCAGAATGCCGCGCCTTGCCGCTGCAGCGGTCCCGACCGACATCGCGAGGCGGGCAGCGACGAGGGCGGCGCAAGGGCAGGCGAGGACGAGGATCGAAATCCCATGTTGGAAAGCACCCAGCTCTCGCGCTCCTGCGCCAAAGAAGAGCTGCCCCAAAAAGGTCGCGAGCGCCACCGCGAGGCAAACCAGCAAGAAGCGCCGGACCGTGCGCGCGCTCGAGCGTTCGACCGCCGCAACCTGTCGCTGCGCGGCAGCCACCATCGACGACACGCGCGCGATGACGAGGTGTTTGCCGACGTGCTTGGCGCGCACGACGAGGGTCGCGTCCACGTTGAGCGTCCCACCGACGACGCGATCCCCGACACTCCTAGCGACGCGCCGCGATTGACCGCTCAACATCGCCTCGTCGACCGTGCTGTTGCCATCGAGGATCTCGCCGTCGACTGCGAAGCGCTCGCCAGGAAGCACACGAATCTGATCGCCGACCGCCAAGGCCACGGCCGCGACTCGCTCTTCGTTGCCCAGAGCGTCGAGACGCATGGCGAAGGGCGGGGTGAACGACGACAGCCGCTCGAGCAATTGCGCTGTGCGCCACTTGACGCGCAACTCCAAGACTTCGACCAAGACAACGCTCGTCACGGTCACAGCCGTCGCGGCAAAAAAGGTCGGCAGCCGACCTCGGCCATCGCGCATCACATCCGGAAAGAGCTGCGGCGCTACGAGAGTTGCACAACTGACGGCAAAGGGCAGCACGATGAAGAGCGCCAACAATGTGTTCTCGTCGAAGCGCGGCAGCGCGGCTGAGGCGCGCTTCCACGTGCCCAGCCCTCCGATCGCCAGGGCCGCCGACGCAACCATGGAGGGAAGCCAAGGCATGTCCGCCCATGCCCGTAAGCGCCAGAGCATCGGCGTCGCGTCGCTCACAGCGAGCAAGACGAGGCCGGCCGACAAGAGCACGCACACGAAGAGGCGCAGCTCATGCGTCGAGGGCCTCGCGTCGTTGCGCGAGGCTCTCGCATGTGCATGCGAAACGAAGGTCCCGTGTTCGGCAGATTGGTCGACGAAGAGAGCCATGCAGGGTCCGTGTTGGCTGAGCCGGAAACCATGCTCGGAGCCGCGAGGGCGCAGACAGCGCGGTAGGTCCAGCCTAGCAAGTTCTCCGCGCAACGCTCGACCAACCTCGTCGCAAGCGGAGCCTCTTCAGATGTGTGGGCGTCTCAGATGTGGGAGTAGAGGTAGAGGTGCCAGGCCAACAAGGCCGAGTAAATCGCAACGACCGACAAGAAGCCCCAGATCACGCCTCGATACTTCGACACGATGACCAAGTACATCGTGCAGAGACCGATGCCCAGCGTCTTGACGCCGAGGAAGACCATGGGCCCCATCTCGAGCAGGCGCAGGGCGACGGGGTTCAGCTCTTCGCCGCCGAGCCCGAGAAAGAGCAACGTGAAGAACGCGTCGAGAGCGTTCAACAAGACGATCGCAGTCGCGAGCAAGAACGTGCCTTGCCCGTAGCGATCCACGAAGACGTTGGCGTTCTCCCCTTCACGGCGTCCGGCCTCGCGGCGACCGCCGAAGAAGGTCCAGCGCGACAGCATGCGGGTCTCACGCTGGCGCCGATCCGGAAAACGTCGCCGCTCGATGCGCAGGGCTTCGGTGCGAACGAGGATTGGCGTGCGCTGCATATACGCGCGAACGAGTCGACGGCGGGCGATCCGGGCTTCCATGGGGGCTTCCTCCAACGGAGACTACCCCACGAAAAGCGGGCAGCGCGGCCACCGGAGGAAAAACCCCCCGCGCCTCGACCGCGCCTCAGCCGCCGAGATCGACGAAGACGCCGCCGTTCATTTCGGCGAGACGCTTCATGAAGCTCGCTTCGAACTCACCAATCGAGATCGCGTGGATGACGACACTGCGCAGCTCGTTGACCTTCTTGACCTCTTTGAGGATGTCCTCGGTGTCGACGAACTTGCCGATCGAGGGACGACCGTCTGTCAGGAAGTAGATCGTGTCGAGCTTCGGTGGCTTCTTGTCGCCAGAGCCCGTGAGAACGAGGCCCTTGGCCGGGTCGAGGTCGAAGGCCTGCATCAAGGCCTCGTAGGTGTTGGTCTTGCCCGAGTCGTCACCGGCGACCGCGCCGAAGCCCCCACTCGAAGCCACGCCGAGCGGCTGCAGGCGCTTGATGTAAGAAAGCGCGGCGGCCTTGTTCGAGATCGTGCACTGCGTGAGCCACGGCTTCCAACGATCGACCTTCTTGCCGAAGGACAGAATGTTGAACCAGGTCGTGTTGTCGAGCGAGTTGACGGTGTTGTAGAGCTCGGTCTTGACGATGTCGATCTTGCGGAAGGACGGGTAGCCACCGTCCTTGAACTTCTTGCGATCGGTCACGAGGTCGTCCATCGACGCGCTGCAGTCGATCACGAAGACGACCCGCGTCGACTCGGTCGGAATGCCGGCGAAGACCTTGGCGTTGGGCCCCGGCGCGTAGGCCTTGTCAGCTTCGGCCTTGGCCTTGCGCGCGGTCTCCAGCTCTTCGTCCGTCGGCAAGCGGAAGTTCGGGATGCTCGTCAGGAACTTCCACTGCTTCTTCCATTGCTCGTGGTCGGTCCCGAAGTCGCGCGTCGTGATCTCGAAGAGGGCGCTCGCTGCGTCTTGCTTGAGACGACCCTCGTCGTCGAGGAAGTCGATCAGCGGCTCGACCGCCTCCATGGTGCGCAAGACACCGAGCGCGCGGATCGCAGCGGCTTGAACTTGCCAGACCTTGTCCGCGAGCATGGGCACGATCTTGGGCCCGAGCTCCTTGACCTTGGTCGCGCGGATGGCGTCGAGGGTCGCGACCCGCACTTCGTAGGCGCCGTCCTCGAGGAAGGCAGCGAGGATCTTCTCGCGGCCCGCCGCGCCGAGGCGGCCGAGCGCGCGCGCGATGTGGAACTTCTCGATGACGTTGAGGCCCTTGTCCTTCTCGTAGATCTCATCGATCGTCTTCAGCAGCGACGCCTGCTTGGCCTGCGAAAACACGTCGATGAGCTCGCCGCGCATCTCGCGATCCTTCATGTCGACGAGGGCTGCCAGCACGGCTTCGAAGGACGACTTCTCGCGGTAGCCCGAGAGCACGCGCTTGGCCGCTTCTTTGATCGCGACCTCCTTGTGCTTGAGCAGGGGCAGCAAGACATCGACGGCCTCGGGGCAGTCGTCGGTCTCGAGCGCGAGGATGGACTCGACCTGCTGCGCGACCTCCTTGAACTTGCGGAAGAAGCGCTCGAACTCCTTCACGGAGTCGAGCTTCTGCTCATAGGTCTTCCCTTGCCACGGCATCGATCGCGCAACACCTGCGCAGGGCAGGAGCGCGATCAAGAAGAGGGCAAAGTGGCGTAGCGAGGTCGGCAGGATCGTCGAGCGCATGCGCAGTTCTTGCTGAGTTCGGCGGGGCAAGCCCCACCTTAAGGCAAGATCGCGCTGGGCAGAAGCCGCGGTCCTCGTGATCTAGGCGCCCGCCGTGTTCAGCGCGCCGTCTCGTTCAGCGCATTGGGCCGACCGGCACAGCCTTGCGAATGCGCGCGCGCAGCTCGTCACTACGCGACTTCTGCGTATCGGAGTCGAGCTGGACCCGGATGGCCCCCGACTGCAGCTCGGGCTCGACCTGCACGTTCGGAAGGTCGGGCTCGGCCTGCGGAAGCGAGTCTTCGCTCCAGTCCTGGTCGTTCCGCCCGAGGCGCACCTGGGCTTCTTTCTGCTTGGTGACCTGGGCTACGGCGACCTTCGGGATCACGATGCGGTGCTCGCCCTTTTGGATCGTCACGACATCGGGCAGGTCTTCGAGGATCTGGCCCCAGATCTTGTTCTGGTTCTTGAGCTTGACGTAGCCCTCGGGTCCCCCGCGCAAAATGTCGACTTCTTGAGTCGCCAAGGGCAGGAGCTTCTGGAGGTCACCGGGCAAGAAGGAGATCTCGGCTTGGCCCCAGGTCATGACGAGTTCTTCTTCTTCGACCTTCTGAACGCGGCCGACGAAGAAGTGCCCGTTCTCGAGTTGGGCGAAGGCCTGGGCCCCACGCAGAATGCCCGCTCCCCAGCCATGCGGACCGCCGGAGATGGACGGCGGGTTCTTGCGCGCGGCGCCGGTGCTCGAGGCGAGCTTGGTCGCGACTTCGGTCGGAACGTCGACATCGGTCGCAGCGGCAAGGCCTTCGCCGCTCGTCGTCGTCGTCGTCGGATCGCCCGACGTGTTCGTCGGCAGCGGCTCGACCGGCGACACCGGCCTCGTCGTCGTGCCCGCGAGCGGGTCGGTGGGCAAGCCGATCGGCGCGGTCCGCGGATCGCGCTTGCCAGCTGCTGGCTGCCGCGAAGCAACGTAGCTGAGGGCGGCTTGGCCGCTCGAGCGACCAGCCCACTCGACGAAGCCGCGCAAGGCTTCGAAGCGGCGGCGGCTCTTCTCGCTGATCTGCGCGAGCTTCGGCGTCGACGAACGCGGCCCGCTGCCGTCTTCGCTGGTCGCGACCACCGCGAGCGGCGGAACCACGAAGTGCGTGCCCGCGGGGGGTCGCGCCGGGGGGGCCCCTGAGGGCGGCGCGGGCGGCAGCGGCGGGGCACCGAGCCGCTGCCGCAGCTCCTTGGCGAGCGGCAGGGCCGGACGCAAGGTCCTGAAGACCACCGTGCCGACGACGATGACGGACGCCGCCATTGTCAAGGTCATGCATCGCCGTAACCAAACATTGCGGCGCTGTGCGACCCCAATGACGCCCGTCGCGGGGTCATCGGCGACATCGTGCACCATCTCCTCGAGGTGGTCGTAGTTGCCATCGTAGGGCATGCCCTGGCGCCCTTGAGGTGCGTAAACATCGTGGCCCGTGGCGGCGGCAGCCCGCGGTGCACCGTAGATCGGATCGTGCTCGGGCTCCCCTTCGTCCTCGGGCTCTGCGGCCTGCCGCGCGACCCACTGGGCGTGCGACGAGTCACCGTGCGACGCGGCACCGACACCGTGGGCAGCCCGGCCGGGACCACCTAGCTGCGGCGCTTGGCCCCCGGCGGCGGCGCTGTAGGTGCCGCTCGCGAGTTCATCCTCATCGTGCACGAGGTGGAATTCACCACTCGCATCGATGGCCCCCCAGTTGCCGCTCGACTGCGGGAAGCTCTCGTCCTCGTGCCGCGCATGGGCCCCCATCAAGTCTTGCTCGAAGTCGCTCGGCTGCTTGATGACACGGAAGTGATCGGGCGTCGCGTGCGAAGTCGGCTCTTCGCCGGCGTGCGAGCCCAGTTGCGCGCGCGAGATGTTGCCGTAGCTCATCGGGTCCTTCGCGACCGGCGGCCTGTAGCCAGGCGGCGGAAGCGGAGCTGCAGGCGGAAGAGGCGGCGCGTCGAAGCGCTGTGCTGTCGAGTGATCGGACTCGGTTTCGACGAAGTCGTCGTCGGCTTCATCAACGAGCTCCGCCTCGTAGGCGTCATCGTCGCGCTGCCAACGTGAGTCGGTCGCTTCGTCATCATCACTGAGGCCAGCGAAGATGGCGTCGTCCTCGCCGGCATCGAGCACGAGGCTCATGTCGGCCGCGCCGTCACCTTGGTCGCCGACCTCTTCGTCGTCGTCCGTGACCAAGCGGGCAGCCTGACCACCCGACTGGACGACGTCATTCGTCGCCGCCTCGATGTGGCTCGCGGCGTCCAAGTCGCTGAAGAGATCGTCGCCGTCCGCGTCGCCTTCGAAAGCATCGTCGTCGAAGAGCGGCTCCTCGCCCGTCTCCTCGCTGCGCGCATGGAAGCCATCGTTCTTTGGCGCGAAGGCGCTCGCAGTGTTAGCGGCCTCGGGAGCCGAGTCCGAAGAATCGAGCACATACTCGACGTTGTCTTCAACCTCGTCTTCGACCTCGTCTTCGACCTCGAGGACGAAGTAGTCATCGTCACCCAAGTCGCGAGCGTCGTCGATCGGGACATCGTCTGCCGCGTGATGATCCTGCGTGTTCTCGAAATCGTCGGACGTCATGGGATAGCCGTCTTATGTGCCGTGGATGCGCGCCTCGCCGCAGGGGCCGGCGATGAAACCATCCGCGCTATCGACCGAAGCACCGCGCGAACCGCAGTTCCGCCTCAAAAACCCCGTGTGGGCGGGACCTGGGGCGTGCAGGACGCCGACTGCAAGGGCGAATCCGAGTCAGTCGCGCCGTCGCAAGATGCGACGATCGCCCTTGCGCGCGGTGATCCCGACGCGATCCAAGTGCTCGAGGAAGGGGATCAAGTACTTGCGCGTGGTGTCGAGGCGATCGCGCAGCTCCGGGATCACGAGCACGCCATCGTTGGCAGCGCAGACCTCGGCGACATGTTGCAGCGCGGCCTCGTAGGCCTTGGGGCCCCAGAGGAAGTCTTGGCTCACAGCGTAGGCGCCCTTCTCCTCGAGTAGGCGCTCGAGGCGCATCGCGCCATCGCGTCCCCAGCGTTGCGCGAAGTCCTGTCGCGTGTGCGGTCGCTGCTGAGCGGCGTCGAGCCAGTCGCGGATGGCGTCGAGCTCATGCCGCTCCGCAGGGCTCACGTCGTCGACGCGACTCGGATCTTGGACCATGCCGCCCGGCAAGACTTCGGCGAGCCCCTTCTTCACGAGCTGCTCGAGGCCGACGCTGAGCAAGGCCTCGTTGCTGCTGCCCACGCGAAGCTCAGCGATCGGGCAGGTCGAAGCCATGGCGTGACCCTCGTAATAGGCCGCGAGTTTGGCGGCGAGCCGCGCCTCCTCACGTTGCACGCTCAGCGGCGAGAAGAGCCGCTCGGACTTGGTCGTGCGGAAGGCCTCGCCACTTTCGAGCACCGCGCGCAGGATGACATCGAACTCGGCATCCGTGCAACCGAGGCGGCGGCGCGCTTCTTCGAAGGCGAGGCCCGTCGCGCCGGCCTCGCGCAGCGCGACGCCGAGTCGCTTTTTCGGGTCCTCGAGGCTGCGCTCCTTCTCGTGGAGGCGATCCACGACCTCCTCGCGGAAGCGCCGCAGGCGGCGACCGCCGAGGCCCAGGACGCGCCCGCCCGCGATGGTCCTCGCCGGACTCAAGCGTCGCAACAAGGCGAAGTCACCAGGCAGGCAGACGACATCGGCGTCACACACGAGCTGGCCGAGTCCGGTCTGCCCAGCCGCCAAATCTTGTTGGTCGAGCAAGAACACCCGAGCCGTGATCTCACTCGTTCCGACGTGGACGTGCACCGCCTCACCGTGCCGCAGCGGACCGATGTCCTTGACCGTGCGCAGCTCGACTTCGAGCCGGTCGACGGCTTCGAGGCGCTCGGGAACGGCGACGACATCGCCGCGGGCGGCTGCCTCGATCGGGATGTCCGGCAGATTGAGCGCCGTCGAGTGCCCGGCGCGCGCGCGCTCGACTGTCTGGCCGTAAGCCTGGATGCCGCGGATGCGCGACCGCAGGCCCTTGCCCACGAGCTCGAGCATGTCACCGACCGCGATCTCGCCGGCAAGCGGAATACCGGTCAAGACCGTGCCGAAACCCTGCACAGAAAAGACCCGCTGAACGGGCATGCGGAAGACGCCGGACGTACTGCGTGGCTCGAGTGCCGCGACCGTCGAGGCGATGGCCGCCCGCAGTTCGTCGAAGCCCTCGCCCGTGATCGAGGAGACCCGCAGGATGGGCGAGCCGGCGAGTTTCGTCGGCGCGAGCAGGTCCTGGATCTCTTCCTCAGCGAGAAGGCGCGCGTCCTCGTCGACGATGTCGACCTTGGTCAGGGCGACGATGCCGCGCTCGACGCCTAGAAGCTCGAGGATGTCGAGGTGCTCGCGGGTTTGCGGCATGACCGCGTCATCGGCCGCGACGACGAGGAGGGCGAGGTCGATCGACGTCGCGCCGGCGACCATGTTCTTGAGGAAGCGCTCGTGCCCCGGCACGTCGATCATGCCGACGATGCGACCGTCCGGAAGGGCGAAGCGCGCGAAGCCGAGGTCGATCGTGAGGCCGCGGAGCTTCTCTTCTTCCCAGCGATCGGGGTCGATGCCCGTCAGTCGGCGCACGAGGCTCGACTTGCCGTGGTCGACGTGGCCGGCGGTCCCGACGATGACGGGAAAGATCGAGTCGGACGAAGCCAAGTCGGTAGCTAGCTAGTTCGGATCGAAGAGGATGCGCCCGCAGGAGTTGCAGGTGACGAGCCCCGACCGCGCCATGAGCCGCGCCTTGTCGTTCGGCGTCAGCTTGGTGTAGCAGCCTGAGCAGAAGCCGTTCTCCTGGGGAACGACGGCCGAACCATCCCACTGCCTGAAGAGGCCGGAATAGAGCTCGAGGCTCGTCTCGGGGATGCCCGCCGCGAACTGCGCGCGCTCGGACGCGACTGCGTCGCGCTTGACCACGAGTTCCTGCATGAGCTTCTCGGCCTCACTGACGTAAGCGTCGAACTCGGCCTGCTTGGCGGCGACCTCCTCGTTGGCAGTCGCGAGCTGCGGCGTCAGGGCCTCGATCCGCTCCATGAGGTCGAGTTGGTCGTTTTGGATCTGCTCCTTGTCCTGGCGCAGATACTCGATTTGGTGCTGTGCAGCGGTGAAGGTCGACGCATTCGACGATTGGTCGCGGTGCTGCTCTTGGCGCGCGATCGCGGCGTCGAGGCCTTGGACCTTGAGTTCGAAGTCGCGGTTCTCGAGCTCCGCTTCGTCGATGGCGCGCTTGAACTCGTCGCGCTGCCGGAGCAGTGCATCGAGTTCGGCGCGACGACGTTTGGTCTCCCGAGGGATGACGTCGATCTTCTTTTGCACTGCTGCGACGCGATTGTCGACTTGCTGCAGGGAGATGAGCTGCTGGACGACGGCTTGCATGGTGCTCTGACGGTTCTGGTCGAGCACCATAGCGCGAAGACGGCGCAGCGGAAGACGGACTTCTGTAGCGTTTCTCGTGCGCCGCCTCGCGCCCGCGCCTCAGTAGCTCTCGGGGGCGCCGCTGAGGAAGCCCGAGAGCTTGCGCGCGCGGACCGGGTGCTGGAGCTTGCGGACAGCCTTGGCTTCGATCTGCCGCACGCGCTCGCGCGTGACGCGGAAAATCCGGCCAACCTCTTCGAGCGTGTAGGTGTAGCCGTCGCCGATGCCGTAGCGGAGCTTGATGATCTCGCGTTCGCGGAAGGTCAAGGTGTCGAGGACACCGACGACCTTGTCCTTGAGCATCTCGCGCGATGCGCTCTCCACCGGCGACTCGACACTGTCGTCCTCGATGAAGTCACCGAAGTAGCTGTCGTCGCTCTCACCGATCGGCCGGTCGAGCGAGATCGGGTGCTTGCTGATCTTCATGACCCGCTTGGCCTCGTCGACCGAGATGCCAGTCGCCTGGGCGATCTCCTCGATCGTCGGTTCGCGACCCTTGCTCTGGAGCAGCTTCTTCGTGACGTTGCGCAACTTGCTCATCGTCTCGATCATGTGCACCGGAATACGGATCGTCCGCGCTTGGTCGGCGATCGAACGCGTGATGGCCTGGCGAATCCACCAAGTGGCGTAGGTCGAGAACTTGTAGCCGCGACGGTACTCGTACTTCTCGACCGCCTTCATGAGACCCGTGTTCCCCTCCTGGATCAGGTCGAGGAAGCTCAGGCCGCGGTTGCGGTACTTCTTGGCGATCGAGACGACGAGGCGCAGGTTGCCCGACGAAAGGCGGCGCTTGGCCTCCTCATAGTCATCGTAACTGCGTCGCACGTCGCGGATGCGCTTCTCGAGGCGCTCCCACGATTCGAGGGCCGCGACTTCGAGGTCTTCGAAGCGCGTCATGAGGTCCTTGGCGTGCTTCGTGCCGCGCAGCTCGTCGCTCTCGGCCTTGCGACGCAGGCGCCCCATCTCGAAGAACTTGTTCTCGAGCAAATCGACGAGCGGGCGGATCTTCTTGATCTGAAGATTGAGCTCTTCGGTCAAGATCGCGCACTTGCGCATGCGCCGATAAAGCTGGCGGCGCAGGTCGCGCGCCTCGGTCTTCTTGAGCTTGCCGCTGCGAACCTTGCGGAAGTCTTCTTGGTTGCTGCGGTAGAGCGTCTCGAGGGTCGAGATGATGCCGGGCAAGCGGAACTGCAAGTCGGACTTGCCGACGTCAGGATCCTGCTGGTTGACCTTGATCGTCCGGTCGAAGGCGAGCTCGCCTGCGACGACATCCTTGAGGATCTGGATCGAAGCCGCAGTACCGAAGCCAGAAACGAGGACGAGCTTGCGGAACTGCTTGCGCGTCAGCTCGATCTTGCGCGCGAGGCTGATCTCTTCGTCACGCGTGAGGAGAGGAATCTCACCCATCTGGGTGAGATACATGCGCACCGGGTCGTCGATCTTCTCCACGACTTCGGGCACGAGAGCTGCGCCGGCTTTGCGCACGGTGCGCGTCGCGGCCTTGATCAGCTTGTCCTCGTCTTCGTCCTCGTCCTCCTCGTCGCTGGCGTCGCGCACGAGGTCGAGCTCCTCGGCGTCATCGTCGTCGACGAGCGTGATGTCCTGCTCGTCGAGCATGCCGAGGATGGCTTCGACCCGCTCAGGAGTGACCAGATCCTGCGGCAGGATCGCATTCATCTCTGAGTAGGTCAGGTAGCCGTTCTTCTTGCCTTCCTCGATGAGCTTGTTGAGGTAGGGCTCGATCCGCTCGGAAACCGTGTTGTCCGACAGGTTCAAATTAATGGGCTGACGACGCATCGATGCTGGATAGTCGAGGCCGGGGCCTCATGGAGTGCCAAGGGACCAACCCGGCGTAGTACAGCGAGTGCACACGAACGAGTCGGCAGGGGGATCGGCGTAGATCAAAGGGATGTCTACGTGCGGGCCTGGATAGGCGAGGGTTGGAACGACAAAAAGTCGTAATCGAACGTGGAGCGCGTCCAGTCGTCGTGCGGCGTCGTCCCTCGCAAGATCGGGAACATAGCAAAGACACGGCGCCGAGAAACAGCCGAGCACTGGAAATCGCCGTTTTCGAGCTAGCACTCCTTTGCCCATGCCAGCCACCGGGGGGGAGCTGCGAGGCACGAGAGAGGGCCTGAATCCGGGCGGCATTCCGCAACGGAACCAGAAGGGGTCGGGGAAAGGAAGCGGAGCACCATGCGGGGGAAGGGATCAGCCCGGCCTGTGGAGCCGGCGCATGGCCTCCGCCATTGCGAACTCGAGTTGACGCGCCGCAGCGTCGTCCCCGTTCGAGAGCGCCTTTCTGTAGGAGTCCCGCAGGGTTTCGACGTGCGAGCGCAGCTGCTCGCGTTCGAGGAAGCCTACTCCACGATGCACGGAGGAACGGGCATCTTCGATGCGACGCGCGACGTCACTCCAGTGCAGCACGAGCCTCGTCGTCGCGGTATCACCGCTGGCAAGGCTCATCCAACGCGACAAGAGCTCGTCGGCCGAGGGCAGGTCACCTTCTTCGAGGAAGCGTTCGAAGGTCCTAGTAACGAAGGCGTGCTCGGGGCACGGCGGCGGGAAGAGGCCATCGATGCCGAGGCTGCTTTCAGCGAAGTCCTCGAGCAAGCCAGGCTCGCAGAGCAAAGCCGCGCAGAGCTCGGTCCTCGCCTGGCTCGTGGCCGACTTCTCTGGCGCAGCCGGCCGCTTGGGCTCACTCGGGCGAACATCGCGCGCTGCCGCCCTCGAAGGACGGAGCGCTGCCTGAAGGACGTCCGGCGTGATCATGAGCCGACCGGCGAAGCGCTGGAGCAAATCGTCACGCCGGACCCGATCACTGACCGTCACGAGGATGTCCGTGCACTCGCGCGTCGCTTGCGCCTTGCCGTCGATGCTCCGCAGGTCGAGGCGCTGATCGACGAGCTGTAGCCAGACGTCGAGCGCGTCCCTCGCTTCGGCGAGCATGGCGTCGAGGGCGCCGCCGCCCTCTTGTTGGACGAGATCGGCCGGATCGAGCCCGTCTGGCAGGAGGCAGATCCTCGAGCTGAGCGTCTCGCCAGCCAACGAGTGGAAGGCCCGCTCAGCGGCGCGGCGCCCAGCGGCATCGCCGTCGAAGACGAGGGTGACCCCGTCCGGCGAGAAGCGCCGCAGCAAGGTCGCGTGGTCCCTCGTCAGGCTCGTGCCCAGCGTCGCGACCGCACCTGGATGGCCCGCGAGCTGGACCGCGATCACGTCGGTGTAGCCTTCCATGACGAGCAGCTCGCGCGCCTTGGCTTGGCGAGCTTGATGCAGACCAAAGAGGATGCGGCGCTTGTTGAAGACAGGCGACTCGGGGCTGTTCCAATACTTGGGCTCCCGCTCGCTCTCGAAGCCCGGCAGGATGCGCCCGCCGAAGCCGACCACCCGCCCGCGTTCGTCATGAATCGGAAACACGACGCGGTTGCGCAGCCGGTCGTAGTAGCCGCGAGCCGACTTGCCAATGAGGCCTAGCGTGACCCCCACTTCGAGGGACAGCCGCCGCTGCTGCAAGAAATTGACGAGGGGCTGGGGCCCATCGAAGCGCGATCCTGGCGCATACCCGAGCCCGAAGCTCTGGCGCGCCCCATCGAGGCCGCGCTCGACGACATAGGCACGCGCCTGCGCCGCCTCGGGTCCGCTGAAGCGCTCGGTGAACCATGCATGAACCTCGGACAGCACGCGGTGGAAGTCATCCCGCTCGCGGCTCCGCTGACGGTCCCCCCCTGTCGTCCGCGGCAGCTCGACACCGGCCTCCTGGGCGAGGGCCCGCAGCGCCTCGAGAAAGGGCAGGTTCTCCTTCTTCATCACGAAGGTAAAGGCATCGCCGCCTTCACCGCAGCCGAAGCACTTGAAGTGCTGGGACTCAGGGTAGACGTGGAAGCTCGGCGTCTTCTCGTCATGGAAGGGACAGAGCCCGACCAGTCCGCGCCCCGCGCGCTTCAAGACGACGCTCTCACCGACGAGGCGGGCGATGTCCGTCCGCGCCTTGATCTGCTCCTTGGCCGCCTGATACTCGTCGAGCCCCACCGCGCATTCCCCCGTCAGCTAGGCGCGCAGTCTACGGCGATCGAGGCGAGGCTTCGACGGCATCGAAGATCGCCTCGAAGGTCGCCGGCTCGAGCTCCTCGGGACGGCGCCGCAACAAGTCTGCGTCGAGCCCTGCGGCCGCGAAGACTCCTTCGGCCTCTTCGTGACCTAGAATGCGCAGCCCTTGGCGCAACACCTTGCGCCGCGCACCGAAGAGCCCCTGCACGAAGCGCCCGAAGCGCCTCCGCCACTCGGCAGGCCGTCGCGCAAAGCCGTCCCGCAACTCGAGCACGACGAGCGAAGAAGCCACGCGCGGTCGCGGCCGGAAGACCTCGGGCGGCACACGCCGCACGAGGCGCGAGACGTAGGAGAGCTGCGCCTGCACCGACAAACTGCCGTAGGTGGCGCTGCCGGGCTTCGCTGCGAGTCGCTCGCCGAACTCCCATTGGGTGAGCACGACCGCCGCGCGCGGCGGTATGTCGGCCTGCAACATGGCGGCGACGAAGGGCCCGGCGCTCGAGTAGGGCAGGTTGCTCACGCAGACCCAGGCTGCATGCTTCGTCATCCCACGCGCGAGCGCATCCACGAAGGGAGGCGACAAGGCGCCGTGCTCGAGCACATCGGCTTCGACCAAGTCGAAACTCCGGCTGACCGCAAAGCTCGCGCTCTCCTCGCGCAAGAAGCTCGCGAGGCGTTCATCGATCTCGAAGGCGAGGACAGCACCCTTCTGCACGAGCTCGCGGGTGAGAGCGCCTGGACCCGAACCCACCTCGACGATGAGCGGGTCGTCGGAGTAGTCGACTTCGCCCGCAATGGCCGCCGCCAAGGCCGGATCGATGAGAAAGTTCTGCCCGAGACTCTTGCGCGGCTTGAAGCCACGCGCATCGAGGCGGGCCCGCAGGTCTTGCCAGCGATCCCTCATCGCGCCGACACCGCGAGGACTTCGTAGGCGAGCTGCGCCCAGCCGCCGATTGTCGTGGCCTCGAGTCCGAGTGACGCCGGGGCGAGGCGCCGCAAACGAAGGCGCGCGGCGCTGCGGAAGGCCTCGAGTTCGGTGCGCAAAAAACGCCGCAGCTCAGCGGCTTCGGCTTCGGTCGGGCTTCCCTCAGCCCGCTCGAGCCCGGCGAGGAAACAATTGGGATCGGTCGCCATGCGGAAGCCCAAGTCCCAACGCCGCTCACCCGGCTGGCGATACGCGAGCCCGAGGCGCTCGGCCCAGCGCAGGCGACTCGCACCAGCCGGTAGGTACTCTCCGCAAGAAAAGCCGATGGTGCAGTAGTCGACGCGCCGCACCGAGGCCGCTGCGACCGCGATGTCGGCTGCCGCAATTTCAGCGATCCAAGGGCTCGCAGGGCCACATGGAAGCGGCAGGCCGACCGGCCAAACAGCGTCGAGAAGCGGAAAGGCCTCTGCACGATCCGCGACGTCGTCGGGCGGAGCTTCGCCGCGCCACGGGCCTTCGAGCCGCACGACCGCGCCGGGCGTCATCGTCCACTCGGCGACGTTGCCGATGAGGTCGTAGCACGAGTCTTCGCGCCCGAGATTCCGACCCGACTCGAAGGTCCCGACCCGCGTGCGACGCCAGAGCCCGACGCGGCCGGTATTGGCTCGCAACTGGTCAAAGGCCGTATCGCCCCAAGGAAAGAGGTAGCCGGCGCGGCCCTCGACGGCCCCTCGCCATTCCGCGACGCTCGGCAGGCGCCCCCAAAACATCCTCGAGATGCGCTGGGCCTCAGCATGGCTGACCATGGCGGCCGGCAAGCCCGGCTCGGTGTCCCGCCGCTCGATCCCGAGCGCCTCGAAGGGCATGTCCTGCTCGCGGAACTCGAAGCGCGACAAGAAGAAGAGGCCGCCATCACCGCCACCGGGGCTGCTCCGGCTACGGAAGGGGGTCCAGTTGCGCAGCTGTGCCACGCGCGGATCGAGCGTGGCGCCCCCCTGGGACGGCAGCTCAGGAGCAGGCCCGCAGGACCCCTGGAGCCAGAGTGCGGCGATCGCGACAGACAGCGCGAAGCGCTTCACTCCGCGCTTGCAGAGCAAGGGTGCGGTCAATCGCGGACGAAGAAGAGCTCGACCCGACGGTTCTTGGCCTTCTCGGTCGGGATCTGCGACTCGGGCCGCGTCGCCCCCAAGCCCCGCACCTGCAGCTTGTTCATGTCGAAGCCGTTGCTCTTGAGCTCGGCGGCCACGGCGAGGGAGCGAGCCACCGACAGATGCAGGTTGGACTCCCAGGAACTGCGGCGGATCGGATCCGAGTCCGTGTGCCCATCGATGCGGAGCGCGCGGCCGTCGCTCTGGAGAAGCGCCACGAGCTTGCGCACGGTCTCCTTGCCCTGCGGTGACAGCGTCGCTTGTCCCGAAGCGAAGAGGACGGCGTCGTCGATGCGCAGGCCGACGCCTTCTTGCGTGGTGATCGCGCTGACGCCCGGGATGTTGATACCACCGCCCGCCTTCTCGAGCTCGGCGATGAGGCGCGCGAGCTTGGCCTTTTGTTCGCGCAGCGCATCGGCGTCCTGGGCGGTGCGCTTGAAGTTGGCGTTCTCGGCCGCGAGCTGGGCGTTCTCGGACTCGAACTTCTCGAGATACTGCGTCAGTTGGTCGAGGCTCGCGCTGAGACCCTTGATCTTGTTCGCTTGGCCGAGGTAGGCCTGGCGGCTCACGCACGAGGGCAGGGCGAGGGCGGAGAGAGCGAGGACGATGAAGAATCGTGAGCGCATGCGAGGAGGCCGTGGACCGCGAAAAATCGCATTCTGCCCAGTCGCGGCGGCCTTCGCCACTTCGCCACGGTCGAATCCATGCGAACGCGCCCCGACGTCGTTCTGCAAAGAGCTGCAGAAGCGACCCCGGGGCGCGTGCGAGATGCTCGAGAGCGTGAGAGAGACGAGTTCGCCTACTTCACTTCGAACATATTGGCGAGCCAGGCGGTCATGCCGGTGCTCGTGCCTTGCGTGATCGAGTAGGCGAAGAAGAGGGTGTAGATCAGGATCGCTGCGGTCGCGATCACCAGGACCTTGTCGAGGGTCGACTCCTCGGTCGACTCATCCTGCCGCATCGCCGCCGCGCGGCCCTTGCTGCGAACCGGGACTGGAGCAACGGCAGCGACCTTAGCCGCGCGACCGGCGCCGCGACGCGGGGTCTCCTCGACTTCGAGCTCTTCGGGAGCGATGTCGAGTGTGTCTTCTTCTTCGAGGAGCGAGTCCTCTTCGAGTACCGCGGTCGCCATCCCCGTCTCATCCCCGAGGTCCTCATCCGCAAAGACGAGATCTTCGATCAACTCGTCGTGTCGGTTTCGGAGGCTGTCCAGGTCGCTGCGACGAAGACGGACCTTACCGCTCGCGTCGCGCACGGCTTGGATCTGATCTTCGGAAACGAGCCGCTTGAGCTCCGCCTCACTCATTCGCAGCGACTTCAGCGCCTCTTCGAAAGGAACGTATTCTTCGGCCACGGGGTTGAACCTCCGGTATTGCTCGGCGTGTTGCTCGATCAGACGATCGCTCGATCAGGCGAGCAGGGTCAGTAAAGTCCGAGTCCGAAAGGACGCGGATGGGGCGAAACGACGCCGAAGTATAGCCAGCGATTTTGTCCGGAGTCGCCAGGGCTTCGAGAATTCGCGACGGTCAGTTTTCGACCCTCGGACCCGGCAAGGCGCTAGCCCGGACCAGGAGGTGAAGCGCCGTTCCCAGCCGGACTTGGCCGCAGCCCCGTTGGCCGGAGTCACTTCTTTTCGGCTTCAGCGCTCGCTTCGGGCTTGGCGCCGAGGCCAGGTCCGGTCGCTGCCGGGTCGCCGCCGCGCGCCTTTTCGAACTTGCGCGTGAGCTCGGCGTAGCTGAACTCCGAGTTGTCGTTGTAGCCCTCGAGCTCGAGGTCGAGGTCGATGCGGCGGGCGCCGATCAAGGCCACGCGCCGGCTGCCGGAGCTGCCTCCGCGCGCCTCGTAGACCGCGAGCTGACGCTTCTTCGTGTCGACGAGGTAGAGGACCTGCGTGCCGATGCCGTAGCTGCCGGTGACCGCCAAGAAGCCATCGGAGCTCGCCGACCCGGTCGACCCGCTCTCGAAGACCAGAGTCTCGTCACCTCCGAGACCGGTCGCGCCAGTACCGCGCTTCGTCGTGCGGCCTTGCGGCAACGCGAGCGCCGCCGTGGGCGTCGTGCTCGCGAGGATGGGCGCCGCTTCGAGCTCGCCAGGCGACCGTTCGGCCGACAGCCGACCGGCGAGGAAGATGCTCGTGGCGAGCGACGCGACGAGCAGAAGGTTCTTTGCGTGTTGCAGGTGTGACATCGATGTTCCTCGAATGCAGTCGGGGCAGCGGGCGCTTAATCTAGCCGAGGCTTGGCCACGATGGCGCTGACGAAACGGCGCGACTGCGGTGGGGAGACCAGCACGGGGAGACAATAGGTGAAGATCCCGAACTACTACGAGACGCTCGGCGTCACGCGCGACGCCGATGCCAAGGCCATCAAGAAGGCGTATCGCAAGCTCGCGCTCGAATGGCACCCCGACCGGCACAAGGGCGCCGACAAAGAAGCGGCGGAAACGCGCTTCAAGGAGATCAGCGAGGCCTACGAGGTGCTCAGCGACGCCGAGAAGCGCGAGCTCTACGACCGCTACGGGGAGAACTGGAAGCACGGGGCGGACTTCACCCCGCCGCAAGGGGCCGAGACCATGGGACGCGATGAGTTCGAGCGCGCCTTCGGCAGCGGCGGCGGCTTCTCGGACTTCTTCACGAGCATGTTCGGCTCGCGCTTCCAGCGCGACTTCGCGGGCCGCAAGCACGAGCGACACCGCCAGCATGGCGCCGATGTCCGTGCCGAGCTGCACCTACCGATTTCGGCTGCGCTTGCCGGCGGCAGCAGCAGCTTCGAGATACCGGTGCGCGCGCCGTGCGCGACTTGCGGCGCCGTCGGCTTCGTCGACTCCCATGTTTGCCCGACCTGCGCCGGCGTCGGTAGCACGAGGCGCGTGCGCCACGTCGACCTCCGCATCCCGGCCGACATCCGCGACGGCCAGACGCTGCGCCTGCGCGGCCTCGGCGAGGCCGGGTCCCTCGGTGGCGAAGCGGGCTCCCTGCTCCTGACCCTGCGCCTCGATGACGATGCGAACTATCGGCGCGAGGGCTCCGACCTCGAGGCGGATGTCGATGTCGCACCGTGGGATGCCTTCGTCGGCGCGCGCGTCGACGTGCGCACGGCCCGCGGTACGGTCAGCCTCACGATTCCAAAACGAACTGCGGCTGGCACGCGCTTGCGCCTGCGTGGCCAGGGACTCGCGGACGGCTCAGGCGGACACGGCGACTTCTTCGCGAAGGTCCGCTTTGCGCTCCCGACCAACCTGAGCGCCGCCCAAGTCAGCCTCCTCGAAGAGCTCGCCGCCGTCTCCAAGCGAGAGCGAGGTTCCGCGTGAGGGCCTCCATTCGCATCGAGGGCGAGGTCTACGTGAGCATCGAGGAGGCGGCGCGCTGCTACGCGATCACCGTCGAGGAGCTCATCGAAGTCCACGAACTCGGCCTCCTCGGCCCGTCGCGGGTACACGAAACAACGACTCTCCTACGCATCGAAGTCCTCGACCGCGTCGCCCGCCTGCGCCGCCTGACCCGCGACTTCGGACTCGACCTGACCGCCGCGGTCCTGCTGCTCGACTGAGGAGTTCAGCTCGCGAGCAGACCTGCGACGACGTCCGCTGCGAACACGAAGCCGGTTGTCACACCTGCCTCGTCGGTCACGACGGCGACGCGGCTCGACTCTCGTTCGAGCACCTCGATGGCGTCTTCGAGCGCCGCGTCATCGCGCAGGCGCATGAGTGGGCGCGACGCCTCGCTCAAGGCGCGCAAGCGTGGGCTGGCCGTGAAGGCATCGAGGAAGTAAACATAATTTCGGAACTCACCATCCGCGTCGCGCAGCGGATAGCGCGAATGGCGTGACTCGTGGAGAGCCCGACGCAGGTCGTCGAGCGTTGCGTTGTGATCGAGCCAACACACCGACTCTAGTGGCACGAGCACGTCGCGTGCTGGCGTTTTTTGTTTGGAGCCGATGCCGAGCGCGGCTTCGCGCACAGTGTCGACCTGGCGGCCGGCCGAGCTGAAGAGTCGTTCGAGCGCGAACTCGTCGTGCCGCGACGCTGCGTTGCCCCGCCCGCTCGCCATGCGATTCGCAAGTCGAGCCACCGGCAAGACCAAGAGCCACAGCGGCGCGAGCACGATGCGCGACAGCCTCAGGAAGGGCGTCACGCCATACGCCCACGACTCGGCGTGTTGACGGAAGAGCTGCTTGGGCAGCGCTTCACCCAAAATGAAGAGCAAGGGCGTCAAGACGGCCGTCGTCACGAGCGTCGAAAAGCGCGCGTCGACCACGAAGTCGGCGACGATGCGCTCGGCGAGGATGGTCGCCGCCTCGTTGGCGATGTTGTTGCCGAGCAACAAGACACAGAGCAAGGCCTCGTGGCTCGCGACGAGCCGCGCGAGGGAGCGAGCGGCGTGGTCACTCGCCGACTCGGCGCGCAGCTCGAGCCTTAGACGATTGACGGCGTAGATGCCGGTTTCGCTGCCCGAATAGAGCGCCGACAACACAACGGAGCAACCAAAGAAAATGAGGACCCAGGTCATGGCGTCGTGCCACCTCCCGCTTCCTTTCCTTGGGTATCGACATCGGAGCCTTGGTCGGCGCCACCGCCACCGTTCGCCCCTGACATCGTCGTGTCGGGCCCACGAGCCTCTGGACCTGGTCCGCCCTTCGTGACGTCGCGGAAGTGAACGAGGACCTTGTGCACGCGACCACGACTGACGCCCAAGACCTCGAGCTCGAAGCCTGCGACCTCGACCTTTTCACCGCGGCGAGGGATGCGGTCGAGCTGCTCGACGAGCAAGCCGCCGATCGTTCGGTTGCGTGCGATCGGCAGGTTGACGCTGAAGAGGTCCTCGAACTCGTGCACGCCCATGCCACCCGGCACTTCCCAACCGCGATGTGGCCGGAAGCGCACGGGCCACTCCGTCTCCTCGTGCTCGGCACGGACGAAGCCGAGCGCGATGTTCTCGGTCACGTCTTCACGACCGACGATGCCGGCCTCGTTCCCGTACTCATCGACGACGCAAAAGCGATCCGCCGTCGTCGACTGAAACTGGGCCAAGAGGTGCGGCAAGCGCGCGAGCTCAGGGATGACCGGGAGCTCGCGCACGTGTTCACCGAGTTCGTCGCTGCCATCGGCGACCAAGAGGTCGCGCACGTCGATGTAACCCACCAACTCACCGGCGCCGCGCTCGACGAGGAGCCACCGCCAGCGATTCTTCAGCACGATCTCCTGCGCTTCCTCGACGCGCAGGTCGCGCTGGAAGATCTCGACATCGACGAAGGGCACCATGACTTCCCGCACCTGCAAGCCGGAGAGCCCCACGAGCTCGCCGACGACGTTGGCGCTGCGCTGCCCGAGCCCAAAGCGCTCGGGTGATCGCTTCACCATCTCCTCGAGTTCGTCGTGGCTCAGGGCCTTGTCGATCCGGGGTCCGGTAGAAATGCGGCTCGACATGAAGTCGAGTACGAAGCCGAGCGGCACACGGATCGGCGTGAGAACGCGCGTCCAGAGCGCGAGGATCGGCGACACGGTCGACGCGAATGGACCCGCGATGCCGAGCGCGAGCGACTTGGGCAAGATCTCGGCCAAGAAGACCAAGGCGACGAGCGCCGAAACCGTGATCGCGGTCGCGCCGTAGCCGCCGGCCTGCCGCGCCCAGTAGCCAGCGAGCGCGAAGTAGAGCGTGTTCGTCGCGAGGTTCGAGAGCAGGATCGTGACGAGGATCGTGCGCGGGTGCTCGACGCAGTAGCGCAGGGCGTCACCGAAGACGCCGCGCTTTTGCATGCGCTTCTCGGCCTCCACGGCCTCGAGGCTGAAGAGCGCCGTCTCGCTCGCCGAGAAGAACGCCGACACGAAGAGGAGCGCCCCCATGCCCAGCGGCACGACAGGAGAAATGCTCACAAGGAAGCTCCCTCGCAAGGCAAGTCGATCTCCACGACGAAGCCTTCGCCCTGCCTCGAGCGCACACGCATGCGTCCGCCGTGCTGCTCGACGATGGCGTAGCTGATCGACATGCCGAGTCCGGACGAGAGCTTCTCGCTGGTCGAGGTCGCGCCCTTCGTCGAGTAGAAGGGATCGAAGACGCGCTCGAGCGTCGCTTCGCTCGCCCCCGGTCCATTGTCCTCGACGACGATGCGCAGCGCCTTCGCGCCGTCTACTTCGACGCGGTGGATCGAGACCGAGATACGGGCAGCGCGGGCACCGCGTAGCTCTTCCATCGCGTCGAGGCTGTTCAGGAAGAGATTGAGGAAGACCTGGCTCATCTCGTGCGAGTCGCCGAGGACCACGTCATCGGCGCCCGACGCGTCGTCGATGACGTGAACGACGCCTTCCTGTTGCATGCGATGAGCGACGAGCGCGCGCGCGCGCTCGACCGCTTCGACCGGCCGGAAGGGTAGCGGTGTGCCGCTCCGCGGCGCGAAGTCGAGGGTTCTGCGCACGATCTTGCCGATGCGCAAGAGGCCCTCGTCGACGAGCTCGAGCCACTTCTCGTCTTCGGGCCGCGGACTGCGACGCAGGCGCCGCACGGCGTTCATCATCGCGGCGAGCGGATTGTTGATCTCGTGCGAGATACCGGCAGCCAAGGTCCCGATGGCCGCGAGCCGCTGGCTCAGCACGAGCTCACGCTCGCGACGACGTGCGCGAGCCGTCGCCGCCTCGACGGCCTGCGCGAGCTCCTCGCGGTGGCGCGAGATCTGGAGTCCGGCTCGATCGAAGGCGCGGATGACGGCGACGAGCTCTGGCGCGGCGTCGCTCTGCACGGTCGGGCGCGCTTCGAGGCGCCCTTCTTCGAAGGCCGCAGCGGTGTCGCCGAGCAACGCCAGCGGCTGCAAGACCCAGCGATCCAAACCGAAGTAGAGAAACGCACCGAGCGCCGCGATCGCTATGCCGAACGTGATCAGCAGGGACCTCACGGGCAGGCGAGGCTCGGGCAGGGGATGCGGCAAGAACCAGCCACCGCCGACCACGTCGCCTTCTTCGCTCTCGATCGGCAGACAGAGGCCGCCAGCCACGCGCTTCGAACGCCGCTCACGAATGGCCAAGCCGAGCGCCTCGAAGATCTCGTCGCGCGGGAAGCGCGTCGGATCCCGATTCCACGCCCCGAGCGGATTGAACTGCAAGAAGCCGCCGTCGTCCGAGAAGCGCCGAAAGTCGACGATCATGACGTCTTCGCAGAGGATGCCGAAGTTGCCGGACTCGAGCACCCGTTCGATCGTCAAGCCCGAGGCCGCGCTCTGCTCGACGAAGCGACGCAGCACAGCCGGCATCTCGGCCTCGAAGCTGGCTTCGAACGAGCGCTCGAAGCGACCGACGAAGGCTCGCCCCTCCGTGTGCAGGAGCCACGAGAGCGACGCCAAGACCAAGAGGTTGATGATGACGATCGCGGCGATGAGTTTGGCGCGAAGCGACATGGCGTCGCCATTCCTCCGAGGTGCGACTGCGGCTCAGCGACTACCGCCCATCGACTGCATCAGCTTGAGCATCGGAGCCAAGAGCGCATAGATGATGAAGCCCACGAAGACCGCCAGCACCACGATGAGCAAGGGCTCGAGGACCTTGAAGACGGTACTGATGGTTCGATCGACTTCGATCTCGTAGCGGTCGGCGATGCGAGTCAACATGCGGTCGAGTTCACCGGTCTGCTCACCGACGTCGACCATGTTCGTGATCAGGTCGTCGAAGATGATCGACTCGGCCATGGCCGGCGCGATGCCCTCACCTTCGCGGATGCTGCCCAGAATGTTGTCGATCGACTCTTCGAGGACCTTGTTGCGCACGGAGGCGCGCACGATCTCGAGAGCTTCGAGGTGCGGGACACCGCTCTCGACGAGGGTGCCGAAGGTCCTCGCGAAGCGCGCGACGATCGTCTTCTTGATCAGCGGCCCGAAGAGCGGCAAGCGCAGCAAGAGGCGGTCACGCTGATAGCGATACGCCGGCACACGCCCGACGAGGAAGCGGTGGGTGATGATGACGAGCGGGATGCCCAGCGCCCAGAGCCACCAGTTTTCGAGCAAGAAGTCGCTGATCGCGATGAGCCGCTGCGTCGCCGCCGGCAGTTCGTCTTGGATCAGCTGCTTGAAGATCGTCTTGAACTTCGGGATCACGAAGGTCATGACCCCGAGCACGACCGAGACCGCGACGAAGATGACGACGACCGGGTAGGCCAGCGCGCCCTTGACCTTCGCCTTGATGTCCTCCGTCGACTCCATGAAGGAGGCGAGGCGCTCGAGGATGGTCTCTTGGATACCGCCGGCCTCGCCAGCGCGGATCATGCTCGTGTAGAGGTTGTCGAAGGTGCGCGGATACTTCTCGAGCGCCTCCGAGAGCGGCGTGCCGCCCTCGACGTCCTCGGTGACTGCCGCGACCGTGCGCTGCAGCGGCCCGGACGGCAACTGGCCTTCGAGGATGCGCAGGCTGCGCACGACCGGGATCCCGGCTTCGAGCAGCGTCGCGAGCTGGGACGTGAAGTCCGCAAGCGCCTTGGGGCGCACCCGGCCGCGGACGGTGCCGCCGGACTTGGAGGATGGTGCCAGGGTCGGTCGCGCCGGTCGGTTGGCCGCGGCGTTCGGCGCTGCACTCGGAGCGCGGACTTGTCGTTGAAGCTTCTTCGGCATGCGGGAATCCGGACGAGCCCCCGAAGCAAGACCGCGTTTCGGGGGAAGCAAAGTTCGCGGGGCCGATCATCCTGACAGGCAGGGCCCGCGGGTGCCAGCCAGTCGCACGACCATCTCAGAGACATCTCACAGAAGACCGAAGGTCTCAGGCTCAGCGCCAGCGGATCCACGCGGCCACACCCAGCAGGACGATGCCGACGAGAATCAAAAAACCCGGCCAAGCGCGGGCGAGCGCGGAAGGACCGCGCGGCGCGCGCAAGGCCGAGCGAGGCCGATCGAGCTTGGACTCGGCAATTTCGACGGGCGCGTCGTCCGCGTCGGCAGAGCGAGCGCCGCGATACTCGAGCATGCAGACGCTCGCATTGTCGCTGCCGTCGATGGCACGCGCGCGTTCGAGGAGCAGCGGCACGGCCTCGTGCAGCGCGCAACTGTGAACCGTCGCGAGCCCTTCGGCCTCGGGGATGGCGCGCCAAAGTCCGTCGCTCATCAACAAGACGCGGTCGCCGGCAACGAGCTCGGCCTCGAAGAAGTCGGGCTCATCGGCCTCCACGCTCGCCGGCTCGGCTCGGGCGACTAAGGCCTTGGTGAGGCGCGACTCTTCGAGGGCGCTCGCGTGCACGCTCGTCAGCCACTTCGCGCCGTCCTGGCCGATCCAGAGGCAGCGCGAGTCACCGATGTGCACGCCCACGATGCGATCCTCGACTTGGACGAAGGCGGTCAGCGTCGTGCCCATGCCGTCGAGACGCGGGTTCTCGGCTGCCGCGCGATCGAGGGCGTGCTGGGCAGCTTCGAAAGCCGAAGCGAGGCAGCGTCGCAGTCCATCGGCTGCGCCGAAGCGCGCAACGGCCGCGGACACGTCGACGTCGAGCCAGGCGGCGAGCAGGGCGCGCAGCGCAAGGCGGCTCGCTTCGCCACCACCGACGCTGCCACCCATGCCGTCGGCGAGGCCGATCAAGCGCCCGCGCTGCGCGAAGGCCTGAGCGTCGCGCGGCTCATAGACGAGGATGTCGTCCTGGTTGTCGACGCGCCGCAGGCCGACATCGGACGCGAAGCCGATCGCGACGTCCGTTCGCACTTTCATCGCGGCACGAGGAGCGTCATCGACGCCGCCTGGCCAGCCAGGTCTTGGACGACGAAGCGCAGCTCGGCATCGCCGCCCCGCAAGGGAAAGCGCGCGCGATAGGTGATCCATCTATCACCGCGCTCGATGCTCTTCGCGAGCTCGCTGCGGAAGGCGGCGAGCGACTCCGCTGGCATGTCGCGACCGTTGCCGCTCGCATCGAAGGTGCGGACGAAGGTGTCTTGGAGCTCGCGCTCACAGCGCACGACCAGCTCGACCGCCGCGCCGACGACGCGCGCTTCGACTTGCAAGCTCGCCTCTGCACGCAGGGCCTCGAGGAGTTCGGGATCCTTGAGCCGCGCGAGTAGACCCAAGACGATGCGATCCGCGCCGTCTGCGCGCACCGCGGCGACGACCTTGTCGCGGTCGTTGCCGACCAATGACGGCGGCACGAGGATCGACGATGCGATGCCCAAGAAGTCGCTGCGATCGATCAAGGACAAGTCGATCGTGCCCGGCACGACGACGATGCGCGAGGTCAAGGTCCGGCCCGAGGCGACGTCGACGAGACTCGCGCGCAGCTTGGCCTTGGACTCGAAGCGATGGTCCGGCACGAAGAGGCCGATGCCAGCGAGCAACCAAGCGATGGTCGTGATCGGCCACTGGCCCGTGACGCCGAGGCTCTGCACGGGCCCGTCGCGCAGACCCTCGACGACGAGCATCCAGTCCGCTTCGGCGGCGGCTGCTTCTTTGCGCGCTTCTTCGAGCGCTGTGCTGTCGCCGAGAGCCAGGGCCTCGCGCCGACTGGCGTCCTGGCTGGCGAGGCGCAGCACGCGCGTCGCGAGCCGACCGCGCTCGAGGATGTCGACGAGTTTGTCGAAGGCGATCGGCTCGGCGACTCCGACTTCGAAGGTGCGCTCGGAGAGCGTGCTCTCGGACGCGCTTCCCGAATCGGCTGCCGCCGACCGCCCTCGCTCTTCGGACGGCAAGAAGGCGCCACCAACGACCGCGATGCGGTAGGGCAGCGGCGGCAGACTCGCGAGGCGACTCGCGTCGCGCGCGAGCGTGCTCGTGCACGCGCTCGTCAAGAGCGTCGTCGCGAAGGCGAGGGCGCAGAGGACCGCGCGCGACCAAGACAGAGGGCGTGTCGGCCGCATCACGACTTGCTCCTCATGAACTTGACGAAGGCCTCGGCGCCCACGACGCGGAAGCCCGTGACGTCGACCTTGGGAGCGACCCTGCCGTCGATGCCGAGGCCGTCGCGACGCACGCTCGCGACGCGCTTGACACCGAGGATGCCCTCGGCGCTGCCCGCGCCGCGCACGTCGTTCAGGTGGTCGGAGCTGTCGATGCCACGCAAGACAGGCTCGCCCCAAGAGATCCCCCGCACCTGACCGATCGCGAGCTCGAGAGTCCTCGGCGGCTTGAGGTCGTGGACGTCGCGGCGCTTGGCCGTGTAGTCGACGTGGCGATCGTGGACTTCGATCAAGAGGCGGTAGCTTGGCTCGAGGGTCAGCGCTGGCAGGTCTTCGACCCATTCGCGCACTCCGAACTCGAGGCCGACCATCTCGCTTCCGTCCCAGGCACGCGCGACGTCGCCAGCTCGGCGGTTCTCGGTAGCATCGCGCGGCCACCGCCCGGCGTCCATGCGTTGACCCGCGCGCGCAGTTTCTCGGAAGGCAACGAAGTCATGTCGCCATGTCTCGGCCCGCACTTCACTCGCGACACGGATGCCGTGCACAGCATCGCGGCCGAGCCCTTCGCCGAGCGCCGCCCACTCGAGCTCGGCTCCGAAGGGCAGGCGAAAGAAGTCGACGTTGCCGAAGGTCACGAAGCCGAGCCAGCGACAGAAGGCTGAGGCTTGATAGTAATTCACTCCCGTGACGGGGCGCTCGGGCGCCTTGGCGACGACGTCCTCGAAGGAGCGGTCCTCGAAGATCGACAAGTCCGGCAGCAGGTTCTGCAAGGTCAGGCGGTCGGCGCCGAGAGGATCTTCGAGGTGGAGCAGCGCGGTCGGCACGAAGTCGGGCTCTTCGGTCCGCGCCAGGACATCACGCACGAACTCGTAATACATGCGCCGCGTGACCTCGTTCGCGGCTACGTAGACATCGCGGAGGCCGCGCACCGCGATCGGAGGATCGAAGGCCAGACTGCCGCGCAACGTCGCCTCAGGTGGCGGCCCAATGAGGACGGCGACATCTTCTCGTGGAGCGAGGCAGGGCACGAGCATGAGCTCCGCGAGCGCCGGCTGGCGGACGCCGAGCGCCCCGAGCCTGAGCCCACGCAGAAGACTGCGCGTGGGTTCGAAGCGCACGCCACAGCGCCGATCGCCAGCGCGCGTCCGCAAGACGAAGTCCTGCGTGGCCGGCTGCCGCGTAGCGAAGTCCTCGCGCGCGATCGAAGTCCAACCGCAGACAGCACTCACGAAGTCGAAGGGCAGGTCGAAGCGATGTTCGCGCGCTTGGCCGGAAGTCAGCGCGATCGTCCCTGGATAGCTGCGCTGGCCGTGGAGGAGGGTCGTCGCCGAGCCGAGCGGCAGCGGCGCTTCATCGAGGACGAGCACTTGCGCCGAGCGCCCGAACTCCACCGCCGCGGTCGCAAGGCCCAACGGCTCTGCCGCGTGCCAGAACTTCGCGACCTCGACGACAGGCCGCGTGTCGACGCGCGACGTCGCCGACACAGTTGCTCGTCCGAGCGCGTCTTCGACCTCGAGGGCGATGCGGTTCGGCCCGGGCAGGAGCGGCGCGGCCATGCGCGCGAAGAGCTCGGCGTCCTCGACGCGAACCCAGTCTCCAGCGAACCAGCGTCCGTTGCGCTCGTGCCAATAGCGCGCGCGTAGGTCGAGGCTCGCTTCGGGAAAGGGGGCGAGCGTCAGCGCGAGGCGCGCGCTGTCGTCGACGATCGTGAGGAGCTTGGCAGCGATCAACTCGGTCGAGAAGGAGCCTTGAGCGAGCGCGCCGGGCACCGCGACCGCTGGCACGCCCGGCAGGACGACGACGTCGAGCGTCGTCGTGGAGCGCAGCGGCTCGACCGAGACGCCATCGGCGCGCACGTGGTGCACGCGCAGACTAAAGGTCCGCCCGGCGGCGAAGCCCGGCAAGGTGACGCGGGTGCGGCCAACATCGCTCTTCTCGATCACGATGCCCGACGCTGCGTCCGGGACCCAGGCAGGGATCCACTGTTGGTTGCAGCGATACTCGAGGACGAGGGGCACGTTCTCGGCGACGCGCAACGACCACGGCGCAGCGCTGAGGCGGGCACGCCGATCGAGCGCATCGACCTCGCGTCCTTCGTGCACGATCGCGAAAGCCGCGCCGAGCTCGACGCGGTCGAGTAGCAGGGTTCGCGACAGGGCAGCAGAACGGTTGCCGCTCGCGTCTTCGAGTTCGACGCGGATGTCGAGCGCGCGGACCTCGGCGCGCAGATCGCTCTGCATGAAGCTGAGCCTCGTGCCTTGCATCGCGAAGTCGCCGCGTTCGAGCACGCGCTCGACCGCCGCCTCGCTGGCATCGCCCGCGCCTTCGCCGGTCGACTCGAAGCGCACCCGCAAGTGGAGTCGCGAAGCGGCGCGCTCTTCGTGCGCGAGGCGCACAGAGATCTTGGCGACGCCCGAATCAACGACCACGCTCGCAGGCAAGGACGGGTCGTCGAGGATCGAAGACCCAATGCCGTCGATCGACGAGAGCGAAGGGATCCACAGGTCGACGCGTTCGAGCTCGTAGGCGGACTTGGTGACCCGGCCAGCGCTGTCCGCGGCCACGACAACGAGGGTTGCCGGACCAAAGTCGTCGAGCTCCGGCCCGCGCGCGTCGGCGAGCGCGAGGACCCTGCCGATCGGGATCTCGACTTCGCGCTCGCGCGACGCGACCTCGCGCTCGTGCGAGGCCAGCACGCGATCGCCACGTCGCAGCTCCAGCCGCAAGGCAACCCGCGGCGAGTCCTCCTCGATCCGCAGGCGAAGACGAGTTGCAAGCGATAGGCGCTCAGGGGCATCGGCGACTTCGATCACCGGGGCCACCGTGTCGACGAAGACGAGGGCATGCGCGACGAGGCGCTGCGACCTACGGTCTTGGAAGTCGAGGGCGACGGCTCCCTCCCGCCGCGAGCACGAATCGAGAATGGCCCGCCAAGACGGATCGCGGGAAGCGTCGAGCTCGAGGCGACCCCGGTCGAGGCGACCGCCGAGCTGGTACTCGAAGATGTTCGTCGTGCCGTCGTAGCCGCGGACCAGGATGTCACCGGGCTCGAGTCCACGCGCGACGAAGGCGAGGCGCTCGACGCGCTCCATCGCGAGGTGCTGCGCTTCTACGCCGGGCGCGCGCCGCGCCTCGAGCACCAGGGGGCTCGCGGAACTCGCCTGCAAGAAGGGCTCGACGTCGCTCTTTGCCGTCAAGCTCGTGAGGAGGGCGAGCGACCCGAGCATGATCGATAGCACCGCCGCGGCTTGGCGGCTCGCGCTCGTCGGTCGTCGCATGGCTTCGACCGCGTCACGGACCGCCCGCGGCGACGCCGGCCGCTCGTCGGGGTCTTTCGCGAGCAAGCGCGCGATGAGCTGCGAAAGCCGTTGTGGCGCCTGCTTCCTCGACGGCAGGACGACCTCGTCCTCGAGCACGGCGCGCATGCGCGCGTCGAGGTCGGCACTGCGCGAGACCGAGAAGGGCGGTGTCCCGGTCAGACATTGCAAGGCGACGACGCCGAGCGAGAAGAGGTCTGCGCGCGCATCGTGCGCCTCTTCGCGCAAGATCTCCGGCGCCGTGTAGGGCGGATGGACCCAGCGTCCAGCGACGGCGCTGGACTTGGCGCTCGCGTGCTCTCGGCCGAGGTCATCGCTACGGGTCGCGATTCCGAAGTCGAGGATCTTCGCGCGAAAGCCACCATCACGCGCCTCGATCATGATGTTGCGCGGCGAGAGATCGCGATGAACGAGGCCGCGACCGGCGGCCTCCTCGAGGCCATCGAGGACTTGCAGCAGGAGTTCGCACACGACCCAGGGTTCGAGCTGCTTCTCGCGGTCGAGGATCCGGTCGAGGGTCTCGCCGAGTGCTAGCTCCATGGCGATGAAGATCGAGCCCTCCGGCGTCTCGCCGACGTCGAGGACGCGAGCCGTGTGTTCACTGCGCAGCAGCGACGCCTTGCGCGCCTCAGCGATCAAGGTCGCCTTGAAACCCGCGTGCCGCGCAAAGCTCGGATGCAGGACCTTGACGGCCACCGGGAGCAGCGAGAGCTCGTGCTCGGCTCGATAGACCGTGCCCATACCGCCCTTGCCGAGGACGCCGGTGACACGATACTTGCCGCCGATGACGACGCCGATCCACGGACTGTGGCCGAGCTCGTCCCCACTCCGCTCGACCCATCCGAGCTCGGTCGTGCGCACGAGCTGCACGTCGCAGGTGCCGCAGCGCCGTTGCTCCGAAGTCGTCAGTCCTTCACAGACGGGACATATCCGCATGGCTCGCGCCTCAACGACGGGCGCTACATCGTCTCACGCAGCACCTCTTCGACCGTCGTCAGGCCGTCGAAGATCGCGAGCAAACCCGACTCGCGCAGCGAGCGCATGCCGTCCATGCGCGCTTGGCGCCGCAGCGCCGACGTCGGTGCGCCGTCGAGGACGAGGTTCTTGATGTCCTCGCTCACTTGCATGATCTCGAAGATGGCGACCCGGCCGCGGAAGCCCGTGTGGTTGCAACGATCGCAGCCCTTGCCGTAGTAGAACTCCTTGTCGGCCAGAGCCGCGCGATCGACGCCGAGTTCGAGGATGATCTTCTCTTCGGGCACGTACTGCGCCTTGCACTCGCCGCAGATGCGCCGCACGAGCCGCTGCGCGACGACGACCTCGAGCGTCGCCGTCAAGAGATAGGGCTCGACCCCGATGTCGAGCATGCGCGTGATCGCCGACGGCGCGTCGTTGGTGTGCAGGGTCGAGAACACGACGTGGCCGGTCAGGCTCGCTTCGATCGCGACACGCGCGGTCTCTTGGTCGCGGATTTCGCCGACGAGGATCTTGTCGGGGTCTTGGCGCAAGATCGTGCGCAGCACGCGCGCGTAGGTGACACCGATCTCTTCGTTGACAGGTATCTGAACGATGCCCTCGAGGTCGTACTCGACCGGGTCTTCGGTCGTGATGATCTTGACCTCTTCGCTGTTGGCGGCGTTCAGTAGCGCGTAGAGCGTCGTCGTCTTGCCCGACCCCGTCGGCCCGGTCACGAGCGCGATGCCGTGTGGAAGCACGAGCAAGCGATCGAAGACGGCTCGCTCCTCTGGCCGCAAACCGATGTTGTCGAGGTGCAAGGCGACGACGCTGCGATCGAGGACACGCATGACGCAGGACTCGCCGTACATGGTCGGGAGCGTCGAGATGCGCAAATCGATGGGTCGACCTCCGACCGCGAGTTCGATGCGTCCGTCTTGCGGGATGCGCGTCTCCGCGATGTCGAGGTCGGCCATGACCTTGACGCGCGAGATCAAGGCGACGGCCAAGTGCGGCGGCGGAGCCTTGAGCTCGAAGAGCACACCATCGACTCGATAGCGGATCTTGAAGTCGTCCTCGAAGGGCTCGAGGTGGATGTCGGAGGCCTGGTCACGCACGGCCTGGTAGAGGATGAAGTTGAGGAGCTTGACGACCGGCGCGGCGCTCGCCATCGCGGCCTTGTCCTCGAGGTCGATCGACTTGCTGCCCGTCGACGTGAACTCGGAGACGGCGGCGTCGAGGGCGTCCATGCCAGGACTCGCGTCTTTTTCGTAGTGCTCCTCGATCGCGGACGCGAGCGCGGTCGCGTCGGCGACCGCGAGTTCGAACTCGAGCCCCATCGTCACGCTGAGGTCGTCGACCATGTTCGCGTTGAGCGGATCGGCCAGCGCCGCCACGAGCCGATTGCCTTCGATGCGCAGCGGTAGGACCGCGTAGACCCTGGCACTCGTCGCATCGATCTTCTTCAAGGCCTCGCGCGATGGCACGAGCTCGCTGCTCGGCACGAAGCCGAGTCCCGCTTGCCTGGCGAGGCCTTGGGCCAGCTGCTCGCCGTCGATGTGACCGAGGTCGACGAGCGCCTCGCCAATGCGCTTCCCCGACTCCTGCTGCGTCGCGAGCGCCTCCTGGATCATGCCCTCGTGGCAGAACCCGAGCTCCTTGAGGCACTGTCCGAGCAGGGCGCGTGCTGCCACTAGACCTTGCCCCCGAGCAAGCGCTCTTCCATCTCGCGCGGCTCTTGCGCGGCGTCGATCGCGACCTTGGGCGTGATCACTTGACGATCGACGAGGTCGCGCAGGTAGTCGTCGAGCAGGACCATGCCTTGGCGCTTACTCGTCTGGATGGCGGACGTGATCTTGAAGGTCTCGCCCTTGCGGATGTGGTTCTCGATCGCCGAGTTGACGAGCATGACCTCGAAGGCTGCGACGCGGCCCCGGCCATCGGCGCGCGGCAGCAGGACCTGGCTGATGACCGCGACGAGCGAGACCGCGAGCTGCGCCCGGATCTGCTCCTGCTGGTTCGTCGGATACTGGTCGATGATGCGGTCGACGGTTCGCGCTGCGCCGGTCGTGTGCAAGGTGCCGAAGACGAGGTGTCCGGTCTCGGCCGCCGTGATCGCGGCGCTCGTCGTCTCGAGGTCGCGCATTTCGCCGAGCAGGATCACGTCGGGATCCTGGCGTAGCACCCGGCGCATCGCTTCGGCAAAGGACGTCACGTCCCCACCGACCTCGCGCTGCGTGATTTGCGACTTCTTGTGCGGATGGTAGAACTCGATCGGATCTTCGATCGTGACGATGTGCACGTCGCGCGTCTCGTTGATGTGGTCGATCATCGTCGCGAGCGTCGTCGTCTTGCCCGAGCCGGTCGGTCCGGTGACGAGGACGAGGCCGCGCGGACGCACCAGCAAATCGAGGACGCCGTCGGGCAAACCGATGTCGTCGAGCGACATGAGTCGGTTGGGGATCAAGCGCATCACGAGGCCGAAGGCACCGCGTTGCTTGAGCGCCGAAACGCGGAAGCGCGCCAAGTCCTTGTGCGCGAAGCCGAAGTCGGTCGTGCCCTCACGCTCGATCTCGTCCACGTGCCCTTGCGGGGTGAACTGGCGCACGAGCCGCTCCGTGTCGCTCGCGGTGAGCGGGGCACCGTCGCCGACCTCGACCATGCGACCGTGCACGCGAAAGGTCGGCTTGCGCCCCACCGACAAGTGCAAGTCGGAGGCGCCACGTTCGACCGCCAAATCCATGAGTTCGAAGATGTCGTACATAGTCAATCTGCTGCTGCGACGACGCGCAGGATCTCTTCGATCGAAGTCGTGCCATCGAGGACTTTGCGGGCGCCGTCGCTGCGCAGCGACCGCATCGCGCCCGACGATTCGGCGTAGTTGCGGATGCGCATCGTCGGCTCACGCCGAAAGGTCATCTCGCGCATCTCGTCGTCGAGCTGCATGAGCTCGAAGATGCCCTTGCGCCCGAGATAGCCCGAGTGCCCGCAAGCCTCACAGCCACCCGGTCCGTAGATCGTCGCCCCGCTCGCGTCGGCCGGCAGCAGGCCGATCTGGCGCAGCTCGCTGTCCTCGGGCCGGTGAGGCTGCTTGCAGCGCACACAGAGCACGCGGATCAAACGCTGCGCGAGCACGGCCTGGATGCTCGCCGCGACGAGGAAGGGCTTGACCCCCATGTCGACGAGGCGCGCGAGCGCCGACGGAGCATCATTGGTGTGCAAGGTCGAAAACACGAGGTGCCCCGTCAAAGCCGCCTGGATCGCGATCTCGGCCGTCTCGCTGTCGCGGATTTCACCGACCAGGATGACGTTGGGCGCCTGACGCAGCATGGCGCGCAGGATCTTCGCGAAGGAGAGCCCGATCTGGTGGCGCACCTGACACTGGTTGATGCCCGCGAGGTTGTATTCGACCGGATCCTCGGCCGTGATGATCTTGACGTCGGGGCGATTGAGCTCGCGCAGGGCCGCGTAGAGCGTCGTCGTCTTGCCCGAGCCGGTCGGCCCGGTCACGAGGAAGATGCCGTTGGGCCGCTGGATGAGGCGCTGGAAGTGCGCATACTCGTCGCCGGCGAAGCCCAGCGCGGTCAGCGACTTGAGCCCAGCCTCCTTGTCGAGGAGGCGCATGACGATGGTCTCGCCGTGGTTGCCGGGCAGGACGGCAGTACGAATGTCAATGTCCCGTCCCCCCGCCCGGAACTGGATGCGCCCGTCCTGCGGCTTGCGCTTCTCGGCGATGTCGAGGCTCGCCATGATCTTGAGCCGTGAGGTGAGCGGGCCTTGGAGGTTCTTCGGATGCGAGGCCGAGCTGCGCAGGACACCGTCGACGCGGTAGCGCACGCGCACGGCCGACTCGAAGGGCTCGACGTGGATGTCGCTCGCCCGCGCCATGAGGGCGTCCTCGATCATCTTGTGGACCAGCCGGATGATGGGCGCGTCGGCGTCCTCTTCACCGAGGGCCTTGGCGCTGACGCCGCGCGCGCCGTCGACCTTCTTTTCACCGTAGGCGCGCTCGTGGGCCTTGGCGAAGTTGGTCGGCGGCGCGAGCGCGAGCTTGACGTCGCCACCGGCCACGAAGACGAGGTCGTCGAGGACGTAGCTGCGCCCGGGGTCGTCGAGGGCGACATAGAGCGTGCCGGCCTTCTCGACGACCGGCAGGACACGGTGTTCGAGGGCGATGGCCTTGGGCACGCGGCCCGTGATCTCTTCACTGATCGCGCGGTCACCCGGATCCACGAAGGGCATGCCGACGCTCTGCGCCCACGCCCGCCACAAGTCGGCCTCGGACGCGAGCCCGAGTTGGGAGGCCGCGGCACAGAGGTGGGTTCGTCGCGACTTGGCGTAGGACCGGACCTGCTCGAGACTGTCCTGGTCGAGGATGCCGGCAGCCATGAGCCGCGCTGCGAGTTGTTCGTCGGTCACTCCGCAGTTCTACCAGAGAGGGCGGCCGAAGGGCAGCATCAGCGTGCGTGGCCGATGAAGCGCACCTTGCGCGGCTCGAGGTCCTCGCCCGCGAAGTGGACGAGCATGCCGATCTGGAAGCGTCCGCGCGCGAGCCCGCGCGGGATGCGCACGTGCAGCGTCGCCGACTTGCCGCCTTCGGCGTTGTCGATGTCGGCCTCGAAGGAAGCGCCTTCGGGCACGAGGCCCTGGGCGATGTCGAACCACTCGACCTTGGTGATCGCGACCGACTGCGACGGGTCGACGACGTCGAAGCGCACGTCTTTCTTTGCGCCGCTCGCCACCGGCACGACGCCGAGGACGACCATCTCCGACGGCGTCACCCGCAGCGGCGGCAAGACGCTCGCGTAAACGCGGACTTCGAACTTGCCGCGATCGGTCTCGAAGGCGACCGTGCCCCCACAGCGGTTCTCGGGCAGGCCCGGGCCGAGCTTGCCGCGTACGAACCACTCGGAGGCATCGGGCTTGGCCTTCTCGAAGGCGACCGTGACACCGACTGGTAGCGGCTTCTCGTAGCTCTCGATTTGGAAGGGCTTGCCGTCGCGACTCACGACGCGGAAGACGAAGTCGCGCACCGAGTCCTTGGCCAGCTCGCCGAAGTCGATGCTGTCGCGCTGCTCGTCGCCGACCAAGACGTGGAGGTCGCGCACCGCATCGACATGCAGCTGGGCATCGAGCAAGGGCTGGTTCGGGTCGCTGGTCTCGAAGCGCAAGGCGACGGTCAAACGCGACTGCTGGTCCGGCACGACGATGGTCGCGATGACCTTGCCTTTCTCCCCAGGTGCTAGGACGACGGGATCCTTGAGCCCCTGTGTCAGGTCGATGCTCCGGTCGCCGAGGACGAGGGTCGCTGACTGGCACTTGCACGACTTCGAAAAGCCAGTGAGCTTTTGCTCCGCGCCGGTCGGGTTGAAGAGCTCGAGTTCGGCCTCGAGCTTGGAGCCGACGCGCTGCTTGCCGAAGTCGTAGTCAATCGGCTGGAGCCAGCGCTGGGCCTTGCGTTGCTCTTCGTAGTCGCTCCGCTTCTTGCGCGCCCACTCGCCGACGGCGTCATCGCGATCTTCGAGCACTTCGCCGACGATGGTCCGGATGCGGGATTCTTCGGGCGGGATGATGCGATTGCGCGGGTCCTCGCTGCCGCCCGCGCCACCCTGGGGGCTCGGCGCTGCCGGCGCTTGCTGCGTCTGGCCAGCGCCTTGCTGCACGGGCGTGAGGGTCGCGTCGTCGCACGCAGTCGAGCATGCGACCAAGAGCGCGATGCCTACGATGTTCGCGCTCAGGCGGCGCAGATCCTTCGGCATATCTTCTTCACCTTTGCTGCTGGCCTTCTTGCTGGCTTTCCTTCTGGCGCGTCTGTCGCGATCCATAGCGCAACCCCAACCCTGAGGAACGCTGGACTCAAGTCGTTCTTGCGGGCCCCAGCGCTCCCCCTGAACATGCATCAATCTACCACCTCGCCGGCGCAGTCCGGCATGACGAGAGGCGAGAGGAGCATGGCATGGGGTCGATGACGCATCGTTCGAAGACTTGGATCCTGGCCCTGCCCTTCGTCCCACTCGTGCTGATGCAGCAAAGCTGCTGCACCCTCTTCGGTCTCTTCGGCTGCGGCACCGGCATTCCGATCACGAAGATCTCATGGGACAGTCCCGAGGAGACGGTGCGCACGATGCTGACGGCGCTGCGCGCCAGCGACACAAAGGTCCTCTATGAGGCCCTGTCCGAGGATTTCAAGCGCGCCAACGGCCTCGATGGCATGAGCTTCTCGGTCGGTTGGGAGCGCATGCGCAGCCAGATCCCAGGCCTGCACCTCGCTGGCGACGCCGAGATCATCGAGCGCGGGAAGGCCCTCGACGCCGCGGGCCGAGCGCTGCCGGGTCGCGAGGTCTTTCGCCTCAGGGCGCACGGCTACACGTTCTTGGTCGAAGTCGCGAGGTACGCTTACTGGGACCTCGGCGCCCGCGATCCCGAGTCGGGAGAAGCGCGCGTCCTAGGCGCCTACCTCGACGAGCTCGGGGATCGCGTCGTGATTTCCGATACGAAGGGAGTCGTCGACACGCGCATCAAGTCGCCCGACTTGATCGGTCTCACGCTCGACGACCTCCACTACGTCAAGATCGGCTGGGCCTGGAAGGTAGGTCGCTTCACCCGCGCCGACGAATAGCCTCGTCACACAACTCGCTAGCCCGGACTATGCATGAGCACGCAGCGACACGAAGCTCTCGTCTATTCGTTCTCGAAGACTCACACGACGGAGTTCCCGGCAGGCGAGGCCTTGGGGCCGACCGCGATCCTGGGCGGTAAGGGCGCGAACCTCGCCGAGATGACGCGGCTCGGCATCCCGGTGCCGCCGGGCTTCACGATCCCGACGACGGTCTGCGCCGACTACACGGCGCGCGTGCAAACGCACGGCGCTGACCGCGCGGCGTCGATCCTCGATGAGCTCTGGCCCGAGATCGAAGCAGCACTCGCGCGCGTCGAAGCGGAGACGGGCTGCAAGTTTGGCGACGCGGCGCGCCCACTCCTCGTCTCGGTGCGCTCGGGCGCGGCGCGCTCCATGCCCGGCATGATGGACACGATCTTGAACCTCGGCCTCGATGAGGCGGCGGTCGCGGGTCTCGCCAAGGAGAGCGGCGACGCGCGCTTTGCGCAGGACGCGTTTCGGCGCTTCATCCAGATGTATGGGAACGTCGTGCTCGGCGTCGAGCATGGTCGCTTCGAGCGCGTGCTCGAAGCCAAGATGCACGAGCGCGGCGTCGCGCGTGACGCGGACCTCGAAGCGAAGGACCTCATCGACGTCCGCAACCAATATCTCGCCATCGTCCTCGAGGCGACGGGGCGGCCCTTCCCGCAGGACGCGCGCGCGCAGCTGCGTGGTGCCATCCTCGCGGTGCTCGCTTCGTGGAACAACGAGCGCGCGCGCATGTACCGGCGCCTGCATCGCATCGACGGCTTGTTCGGAACGGCAGTCACCGTGCAGGCCATGGTCTTCGGCAACCTCGGCGAGACGTCCGGGACCGGCGTCGCCTTCACGCGCGACCCTTCGACGGGTGAGAAGGCGCCTTACGGCGAGTTCTTGGTCAACGCGCAAGGCGAAGACGTCGTCGCCGGCGTGCGCACGCCGCGGCCGCTCGCCGAGCTCGACGCGGTCCTGCCCGACGTCGCGCGTGACCTGCGCAGCGTCATGGACCGGCTCGAGCACCACTACCGCGACGTCCAGGACATCGAGTTCACTTTCCAGCGCGGCGCCCTCTACCTGCTGCAGACGCGCGCGGGGAAGCGCACGGCGAGCGCGGCGCTGCGCATCGCGGTCGCCCTCGTCGACGAGGGCATCGTGAGCGAGCGTGAAGCCATTCGCCTCGTCGACCCGCAACAGCTCGAGCAGCTCATGCACCCGCAGTTCGACCCGGAGGTCGACAAGGACCAGATCGGGGAAGGCCTCGCCGCTTCGCCCGGCTCGGCGGCGGGGCGCATCGCGCTGACGCCAAAGCGCGCCAAGGAGCTCGCTGAAAAGGGCGAGGCCGTCGTCCTCGTGCGCATGGAGACTTCGCCCGAAGACCTCGAGGGCATGACGCTGAGCCGTGGGTTCTTGACGGCGCACGGCGGCAAGACCTCGCACGCGGCCGTCGTCGCGCGCCAGATGGGAAAGGTCTGCGTGTCGGCGTGCGCGACGCTGCGCATCGACGAGGCAAAGGGCACCCTGCGCATCGGCGCGCGCGAGCTGCGCGAAGGCGACATGCTCTCGATCGACGGCAGCGCCGGGCGCATCTACGCGGGCCTCGTGCCGACGGTCGAGGCGAGCTTGCCGCCTGACTTCGCGCGCTTCATGGCCTGGGTCGACGCGGCGCGCGTGCTGCGCGTGCGCGTCAACGCCGACACGCCCGAAGACTGCCGCAAGGCGCGCGAGTTCGGAGCCGAGGGCATCGGCCTCTGCCGCACGGAGCACATGTTCTTCGGCGCTTCGCGCATCATGGCGATGCGACGCATGATCGTCGCTTCGACGCTCGAAGAGCGGCAGGCGGCGCTCGCGGTGCTCGAGCCGCTGCAGCGTGGCGACTTCGGGAGCATCTTCCCCGGCATGGACGGCCTGCCCTGCAACATCCGCCTG
>CALLZN010000189.1 GCA_937858895.1 uncultured bacterium
GGTCGCAGGCCTTCAGGTGGGGCAGCTTCTCGGGCGTCTTCAGCTTCCACGCGCCGGGCGACCCGCCGGCAGTAGGGCCTTCGTACACGAGCGGCGTGAGCGTCTCTTCGACGATGCGCTCGGTGAGGCTCTTGGGCGTGTAGTGCGTGCCCGTTTCGCGTCGGTCGGTCCCGAGCACGACGACGAACGCGCCCTTCGGGTGGACCAGCGGGTAGCCCCAGGGGTCGGTGCGTAGCAGGCGCACGTATGGCTCGAGCCGCTCTCGGAGCCTCACGTCGCCGCGGCATGCCGAGAGAAGCCGCGCGCTCTGTTGAGGTTCGACGTCCGCTGCCAACGCGTTCGAGATGGCCGACTTGGAGCGCTTCGAACGCTCGACAAGCAGACGCTCGACGGCGTCGTCGCCATCGAGGCGCGCCGACTCGATCTCACCCAGCGTGACGCGTGCGTCCTTGGCCTGCGCACCCGCTTCCAGCTCCAGGGTCACGTCCTCGACGCGCTGGACGGTGCGTTCGAGGAGACCCTCGTACACATGGCCGATCTGCTCGACGTCGAGCGCTCGGTACGAGAGCGTGCGCCCCTCGAAGGTTTGAATGGCTTCGAGCAGCAGGAGCACCGTGCGATCGTCGATAGGCAATGGCGCGGCGCGGTGATGTCGCCACGACGTGCCTTTCAGACGCCCTTCGAGGAACGGAAAGCGGTCGGGATCGAAGAGCGAGCCACCCATCGCGGGCAAGCGCAACGTCGGGTGGTCGATACCACCGAAGACGGCGCGGAACACGGCGAGCAGCCGAGACCACGACGCGCGCCGTCGTTCGAGGATCTCGTCGCCGTCGGCGCGGAGCTGCATGCGCAGTGTCGAGACCGCGTAGAACGAGTCGTAGCGGGGCTCGCCCAAGAGCAAGAGCCCGCTCTCTTCGGCGGCGAGGAGGAACACGAGCCGCATCATCACGGTGAGCCCGGCTTCGTAGAGTTCCTGAGGCTTCACGTCGCGCAGCAGCTCGCGGTTGCGATCCTGGTCGGCGCGGTCGAGGGCCTGCACCAGCACCTCGATGGCGCGCCGCACCTGATCGCCGAGGGCGTCGGTGACCTCGTCCTGGTGCTTCAGCGAGCGCTCGAAGAGCGCAGGAAGCCGGTCCTGCGCGGGCGCGAAGAAGCGGCGCACGCCGAGCAGCGACGTGAACGCGCGCAGCGTGGCGGGCTCCTGGCCCCAGATGCGCGCGTACCAGCTCGCGAAGGTCGCCACCTCGCCGGTGGGCGCGTGGACGAGCATCCACCGCTCGCCGTTCGTCACGATTCCGAATGGCACGTTCATCGCGCGCAGGTGCATCGCGATGCGGTCGGCGGGCGAGCACGAGAGGCCACCGAACTTCATCGACGCCGAGAGATCGGTATCGGGCGCGAAGACGTGGACGGGTGCGAGCACCGCCCCGCCGTGAGCCGGGTCGATGAAGACCAGCTCGGACGTGATGGTGGTGTCGTGCTCCGGCAGCGCGACGCTCGACGCCGGGACGTCCTTGCCGGACTTCAGCAGCTGGTCGTCCGCCTCGAGCGCCGTGCGCAGCACCTCGTCGATCCACGCGGCGTGGAGCTTGTCGCGGTCGGCGTCGTCGCCATCGACCGCGTCACGCCATTCCTCGTAGGCGCTGCGCAGGCGCTTGGCTCGCGAGGAGTCCAGCTCTTCGAGGCCCTGCGGGAACACCTCACGGAGCACGGGCACCGCGAGGAACGGGCCCGAGACCTCGAGCAGGTCCAGCCACTCGTGCTTGGTGCTCACGCCCCCCTCCCATCACTACTGGTCCGCGTGGACAGCGACTCGGGCACCAGGAGGACGACCGCGACGGGGAACGTGTGGTCGACGAGGCCGGTGTGGCGCGCTTCGATGGCGAGGCGCTCGCGATCGCGCTCCTCCGGGATGCGGCGCAGGCGCGCCTCGAGTGCGAGCCTGTCGCGCCGCAGCTGCGTTCGCTCATCATCGGAGAAGAGCAAGAGCTGCTTGGGTTGCTCCTCCCGCTTTAGCTCGGCCTCGAGGTTTTTGGCGAGGTCGTCGAGGAGCTGGGTCATGTCGTCGACCTCTTTGCTCTTGCGGGCTTCTATCGTTGATCCGAGACCCTTGAGACGATCCCTCGAGCGCGTCGTGACGGCACTCAGGACCGCCTCAGTGTGCTTCGTGAACCGCGTGCGCAGGGCATCGAAGAGCGAGTCGTCGATGGTCCCCGGCTCCGATGAGTCGAGCCAGTCACGCAGCTTGGTGATGCCCTCTTCGCGCTTGAAGCCAGCATCGCGCAGGTAGCCGCCTGCTTCCGTCAGCTCCTCGTGCAGGCGATGGTGGTTGCCTCCGGTGATGACGAGGCGCGAGACGACGAGGACGGCGGGCGCATCGAGCTTCGCGTCCGGCAGTGTGCGCACCGTGACGCGGTTCAGCTTCTTCACGTCGTCGCGCGCCCACACCTCGGCCCGCAGCAGCCGCAGGCTCATCTGCACGAGCGGGTGGTTCAGGTGGACGAGCACCACGTCGTCGCGGCCCTTGGCGGCGTCGTGGTCGAAGGTGATGGGGCGGATGCGCTTCGTGTACGGGTGCGCGAGACCGTAGAGGCACCGCAACCACGAGCCCTCGAGGTCGGGCATTTGGAACACCCGGGCCGCGGGAAGGTCGGCCAGCTTCGCGGCTGTGAGGTCGGGCTTGTCGGTGAGCGCCAGGGCGACGCGCACCACGCGCTCGATGCGGTCAGGCGTAAGATGCTGCTCGCTGCGCGTCGTCGTCAGTCGCTCGTGCAGCTTGGCGATGCGCTCGCGCAGCTCACGCTCGGCCTTCACGTAACGTCTGGCGCGTTCGATGCGCTTCTCTGCGAGGCCAGTGTCGAGCTCGCGGCGGCGGCCTTCGAGAAGCGCAGGCAACTGCGGAGCGATGACCGGGTTCACGCTGCCCATGTCGGCGCGCATCGAGTCGAGCTTCTCGAGCGCGCGGAGGATGTCGTCGCCGTGGCCGCCGCTCGCGTCGACGGGATGCCAGATGACGACTTCGCTCTGCTTCTGCCCGTGACGGTCGACGCGGCCGTTGCGCTGCTCCATCACGTTCGGGTTGTAGGGGATCTCGACGTGGACCAGCAGGTTGCAGTGGTTCTGCAGGTCGATGCCTTCCGAGGCCGCGTCGGTCGCGAGCAGGATGCGCACTGGCGACTCACGCGGATCGGCCTGGAACGCGGCCTTGATGGTCTCGCGCTCCTTCGGGTCCATGCCGCCGAAGAGCAGCGCGAGACGCTCGCCGCCGAGGTCGTGGCTGGCGAGGATCTCGTGCAGCCACTTCTGTGTTGCGCGGTACTCGGTGAAGAGGATGACGCGCGCGTTAGACCATTGGGCCCCCTTCTGAGAATGAGGGGGCCGCAGGTTCTCTTCGAGCCAGCGAAGCAGCGCCGCGGCCTTGGAGTCGGGCTTGTGGCTCGCCTGCTCGGCCCACGAGCGCAGGCGGCCGAGGAGCGTCTTCTCTTCGGCCGACAGCGGTCGCAGCCGACGGCTCGCCTCTTCAATGGCCTCGGACTCGGCGGCTTCGCGCGTGTCGTCGTCGGCGTAGTCCTCTTCCGTCTTGGCGATCGCGCGCCGGAGGATGCGTTCGTCGAGCCTCGAGGCGCGGCGCGTTTCACCCTTGCCTTCGATAGTCGCGGTATGCCGCGCGAGCGTCGACATGAAGGCGGCGGGTGACGATGCGAGGCGCTTGCGGAGAAGCTGGTGGACGAAGTGCGAGGCGGCGCCTTCTCTCTCGTCCTGCTTCTCGCGGCTCGCGATGTACTGGTCGAGAAGTTGTCGCGCCTCGCGCTCCTCGGCGGTGTACTCGACCTTCAGCGCTTCGAGGCGGCGCACCGGGTAGAGCTTCTTGCCCTTGGCGTCGACGAGGTCGCTCTTGAGACGGCGTACCATCACCCGGGCGAGCTGTTCCTCGGACGGGAGCACGTTGCGCGAGAAGCGCTGGTCATCGAGCAGCTCGAGGAGCGCTGTGAACGACTCGGTGTAGCCGTCGTGCGGCGTCGCCGTGAGGAAGAGCTTGTGCTGGAAGTGTGGCGCGAGCAGGCGCACGAGGCGCGTGCGCAGGCTCTCGACGGCGTACTTGCCAACGGTCGGCGCGACGTTGTGGGCCTCGTCGACGACGAGCATGTCGAAGCGGCGCGGGAACGTGGGCTGCGGCGGGAGCCCGTCACGCAGGAGGCGGATGCCTTCGCCCTGCTTCGCCCAGTCGATGGATGAGATGAGCCGAGGGAACGAGGTCCACGGGTTGGCGTGCAGGCCGCGCTCACGGCGCGAGCGCTTCAGCGAGTCGGTGTCGACGATGCGGAACTCTAGGCCGAACTTCTCGGCCATCTCGGAGCGCCACTTCTCCTGCAAGGACGACGGGCAGAGCACGAGGATGGTCCGCGCGCGGTGGCGAAGGAGCATTTCCTGGATGACGAGGCCAGCCTCGATGGTCTTGCCGAGACCGACGTCGTCGGCAATCAGGAGGTTGGTACGCGCCATGTCGATCGCGCGCACGAGCGGATCGAGCTGGTAGTCCTCGATGCTCACGCCGCTGCGAAAGGGCGCCTGGAGATAGCCACGATTCGCGTTCGTCGCGGCACCCCAACGTACCGCATCGAGAAACGCCTCGAGCTCCGATGGATCGTCGAGCGCCGAGAGCGTCGGTAGCCCAGCGCGCTCGATGATGTGTGCGCCGGGCTCGAGCTCCCAGATGACCTCGATTTCCTCGCCGAGCGCGTCCTCGTCAATCGAAGCAAGCCTTACGAGATTGCATCGGGGCAGCTCGGGAGACACCGATGACGCATCTACATCAGAGACGATCCACTGGCGGCGGCGCACTTCGACGAGTTGGCCTGGCTCTGGCCAGGTCGACGTCGCCACGACAGTTTCGCTGACATCGGTCTCCGTCATCTTTCCTTTCGCGACCGAAGTCGCTCGACGATCGAGGCGATGCGCTTGGCAGCCTGATCCGGTGGCTCGTGCGCCCACACGCGAATGACCGTCCAACCGCCAAGGTGTAACCGGGCGTTGGTGTCTGCGTCACGCGCGCGATTCGCGACGATCTTCTCGCGCCAGAAGGCCGCATTCTCGCGGGGCCACGTAGCGTGGATTGGGCAGCCATGCCAAAAGCAGCCGTCTACGAAGATGGCAACGCGGAGACTTCGCATTGCGATGTCGGCGACTCGGCGCGGCGCAGTGAGGACAGGGACCTGCACACGGTAGCGGATGCCCAACGCGTGCAGCTCGCTACGTAACGCTGACTCGGCAGTCGTGCTCTTTTGCCTAACGCTCTGCATGCGTCGACGTGCTTCAGGAGAGCTCGGCTTGACTCTGAGGTTGCCTGTCATTTGACTCCCTCGTCACTTCAACGACGAGGACCGACGTGCACAGGTGCCACGATCGACACGCGAACCACGCACCTCACGAAGCGGAATGACGTGGTCCATGATGCTCCTTCCGATGGCGCGTCCAAGGTCCACGGGGACAGCGTTGCCGATCATGCGGCCCAGCGCCTTGATCTGAATCGGCTCGCCGTCAGGAAGGAACGAGTAACTGCGCGGAAAGCCCTGAAGCAGAGCGCCTTCGCGCAACGAGAGAGCACGTGCTTGCGTTGGGTGTCCGAATCGGCCACTCCCAAAGCCATAGAACTGAGTCGTCAGCGTCGGCGCCGGCTCGTCGTATTTCATGCGGCCGTACACCGCCGGATACTTCTTGCCAGAGGTCTTTGAATGACACTTGGCCACTAAGTGTGGCGGCCAATCGCGCCATGAGCCGCCGGGCTTCGAATGCCGGATGCGGTCGTAGTTGAGGTTTGAAAGGCGAGAGGCGGTGTGCAGTGGATCGTGCTTGTCTGTTGCTCCATGCTTGAGGACAGGCAAGTACTTGATGGCATCGGCAACCGTATTGGACGTCGAGGTCGTGGGCTCGCGGAGTCGGATGTCTCCGTGGAGCGATGCAAGGAGCACCGTGCGACGACGACGTTGAGGCAGGCCGTACAAGGCGCAATCGATCACGTTGACCCAGACATGGTAACCAAGCCGCTCCAATCCCTGCTTGAAGGTCTTGAACACGGCGTGCCGCGTCACGGTAGGAACGTTTTCCATCGTCACGACGTCAGGCATCGGTTTCATCTCGGCAACAAGACGCCCGAAGTGATCTAGCAGACTCCAGCGCTCGTCATCCTCGATGCTGATGCCCTCGTCCTTCTTTTGATAGCGGAGCGCGTAGTTCGAGAAAGGCTGGCACGGAGCACACCCGGCGAGCACTCGCACCCGGGCTCTGCCAAACCACTCGTCGAGCTTCGATGCCGGCAATGCGGCGATATCAGCGTGATGGAAAACTGCCCCGTCATGGTTCACCTCGTATGGGTGCCTACACATCGGGTCGAAGTCGACACCCGCGACTACATTGAGACCAGCCTTGATGAGACCATGCGTGAGACCACCGGCGCCGCAAAAGAGGTCCACACAAACGACGTCCCGTTCGAGGCGGGGGCTGCGCTCAGATTCCGATTGTGTCATTCGAGCCATGAGTGTTCAGAAGCCTAGCGACACGGATCTTGCCGTGCTTTCGGCCTCGAGAGAACAACAACGCCGTTGGCTTCAGAGGGACAGCCCTACGTCGCGGTCAACCCACTGTTCATCAGCGGCCTGCTGAGAAGCCCCAAGCCGACGCGGCGATCCTTCGCCCAAGGAGACACGCGGCCCGTCGATCGGACCGAAGTCTTCGAAGACCAAGAAATGGTCGGGGCGAGAGGATTCGAACCTCCGACCTCTGCAACCCCATTGCAGCGCGCTAGCCAAACTGCGCCACGCCCCGACACACATCCGGAAAACGAAGGCGAGGAGCCTAGGAGCTCGCTCGGTGGAAGGCAAGAACGGGACCGGGCTTCCGCGGCCAGGCTTCCGCGGCTGGGCTTCCGGGACCAGGCTTCCGACCGGGAGCTTCGGCTCACGCGTCCTGGGCTTCGGCCTCTTCGCGCAAGAGCCTCGTCATCAGCTCCGTCGTCGCCTGGCGCGGGTCCTTGCCATCGAAGAGCACGGCGGCGACCGCCTCGGTGATGGGCATGGCGACGCCGAGCTCCATCGCCTGGCGCAGCACGGCGCGGCAGGTCCACACACCCTCGGCGACCTGCTGGGTCCTTGCCAAGACCTCGTCGAGCGCCGCGCCGCGGCCGATCGCCTCGCCGAGGCGGCGGTTACGGCCGTGTGGGCTGACCGAGGTCGTGATGAGGTCGCCGAGGCCTGCGAGGCCGTAGAAGGTCTCGCGGTCGGCGCCCAAGGCGACGCCGAAGCGCGCGATCTCGGCGAGTCCACGGGTCAACAAAGCGGACTTGGCATTGTCGCCGAGACCGAGGCCGTCGCCGATGCCGGCCGCGATCGCGATGACGTTCTTGAGGGCGGCACCGAGCTCGGCGCCGAGGCGGTCGGGGCTGCGGTAGATGCGCAGGTTCGGGCCCGAGACTTCGGCCTGGAGCGCCTCGAGCGTGGCACGATCCGCGCCCGCCAGGACGAAGAGCTGCGGGTCCTCGATGCAGTCAGCGAGGATCTCGCTCGGCAGCCGCGCCGTCGCTTCCTCGAGGCCCTTGCTACACGAGACGATGACCTTGCCGGCCAGCGCGCTCGCGAAGCGCGTCGCGACCGAGCGCAGGTGCTGCGTCGGCACGACCGCGAGGACGCGCTCGGCGTCCCTCGCGAGAGCAACGAGGTCACTACCGACCTCGATGGCCGCCGGCACTTCGAAGCCCTGCAAGTAGCGCGGATTGGTCCGCGTCGTGGCGATGACTTGCGTGTAGGCAGCGTCGTTGCCCCAGAGCCGCACCTCGTGGCCGAGGCTCGAAAGGTGCAGCGCGAGCGCCGTCCCGAAGCCGCCGTTGCCGAGCACCAAGAAGCGACGCTTCACGAGAGCGCCTCGCTCTGCCGCTGCCGCCGCGCGGCGAGCAACTTGCGGATGTTCGAGCGGTGCGTCCACACCAAGAAGAAGGCGAGGACGATCGCGAGCACCGACGTGAAGACCCGCGCGCCGAAGGCCGTCGACGGCTCCCGCAGCACGACCGTCAACGCGAGCGCGAAGCCGAGCGCCATCGACGCGACGGCGACCACGCGCAGCAAGGCCGCGACGACGAAGAACACACCGATCGCGACCAGCACGGCCAAGGGCTCGAGCGCGAAGAAGGCGCCGCCAAAGGTCGCCACCCCCTTGCCCCCCTTGAAGCCGAGAAACGGCGTGAAGCAGTGGCCGAGCACCGTCGCGAGCGCGAAGGCAGGCCCCGCCCACGCCACGTCGTCCGTGTGCGCGACGCGCGGCATGAGTAAGGCCACCGGCAGGTAGCCCTTCAAGAAGTCGAGGGCGTAGATGCCCGCGAAGGCGACCCAGCGCCACTTGCCCGGGAAGCAGCGCGACGCGTTGGTCGCGCCGATGTTGCCCGACCCGACTTCGCGCACGTCACGCCCGAGCAGGAGCTTGACCGCGAGGAAGCCAAAGGGCACCGCGCCGATCAAGAAGGCGAGGGCCAAGCAGGCGAAGAGCTCGGGGCCGCTGTGCATCACGGGCGACGATAGCGCCGGCGCGCGAAACGATCGAGGACGCGACGATCGCGTTGACGTGCTTCGACCGAAGCGCCCGGTCCATCGACGTCAGCGCGGCGCGACGCCCATGGGTCGGCAACGCGACGTCCAACCGTGCCTTGCTGCGCCTTCCTCGCTACCGTCTCAGGCCATGCGCAAGGGCTCGAAGCAAGCCAAGCAGGCAGGAGTCCGCACCGGGGTCGACACCGGCGGGACCTTCACGGACCTCGTCGACTTCGACGGAAGCGAGCTCCGCGTCCACAAGACCGCGTCGACCAAGCACGCGCCCGAGCAAGCCGTCCTGACCGCCGTCGCGGCCGTCGCCGGCACCGACCGAGAGGGCGCCCTCGTCCACGGCAGCACGGTCGGCCTCAACGCGCTCTTGACCGGCAGCGGCGCGCGGCTCGCGATCGTGACGAACCATGGCTTCGAAGACGTGATCGAGATCGCGCGCCAAGACCGGCCCGAGCTCTACGCGCTTCACGTCGGCCCGCGGCCCGTCCTCGTGCCGCGCGACCTGCGCTTCGGCGTCCGTGAGCGGCGCCTCGCCGACGGCACGCTGCGCGAGCGCGCGACCGCCAACGAACTCAGCGACCTGCGGCGCCGCCTGCAAGCGGCCCGCGTCGAAGCGATCGCCGTCTGCCTGCTGCACAGCTACGCCCACCCCGAGGACGAAGCGCGCATCGCCAAGGCCCTGCGCCCCCTCGGCGTGGCCATCGTCTGCTCGTCGGCGCTTCTGCGCCGCCATCGTGAATACGAGCGCTTCTCGGCGGCCTGCATCGACGCCTTCATTCGACCCGTCGTGGCCCAGTACCTCGAAGCCCTCGCCGCCGGGCTCTCCGCGCGCGAGCTCTTCGTGCTGCGCAACGAAGGCGGCAGCCTGCCTTGGCGTGACGCCGCCGCAGCGCCCGTCCGCGCCATCCTCAGCGGTCCGGCCGGCGGCGCGAGCGCCGTGCGCTTCTGGGCGAAGCGGCTCGGCTACGCGGCCGCCATCGGCTTCGACATGGGCGGCACGTCCGCCGACGTCGCCTACGTCGGCGGCGCCGAGAGCATCGAAGACGAAGTGCTGCTCGGCCCCCACCGCCTCGCCCTGCCCTCGCTCGCGCTGACGACGGTCGGCACCGGCGGTGGGTCCATCGCTTGGCGCGACGCCGGCGGCGCGCTGCGCGTCGGGCCGCAATCGGCCGGCGCTGACCCTGGCCCTGCTTGCTACGGCAAGGGCAGCGAAGCGACGGTCAGCGACGCCCACCTGGTCCTCGGCCGCTTGCCGGCGACGGGGCTCCTCGGCGGCGGCTTTGCCCTCGACGCGCAGCGCGCTCGAGACGCGGTCGCGCGGCTCGGCGAAGAACTCGGCCTGTCGATCGACGACTGCGCGCGCGGCATCTTGGACGTGGCGGACTTGCAGATGGCGCGGCCGCTGCGCGCCTTCACCCTCGGCCGCGGCATCGACCCCAAGGACGTCGCCCTCGTCGCCTTCGGCGGAGCGGGCGGCCTGCACGCAGTCCGCTTGGCGCGCCTCGTCGGCTTCGAGCGCGTCATCGTTCCGCCGATGCAGGGCGCCTTGTCGGCCTTCGGCATGCTGCTCGCGCGGCGGGTCTTCGAGCGCGAGCGGGCCTTCGTGCGCGAGGTCGACAAGGACGGCGCAAGCGAGCTCGCGCGCTGCGGCCGCGACTTGCTGGCCGAGACCAAACGGCTCGCGCCAGCGAAGGCCGTCGAAGGACGCTGCTTCGCGATGCTGCGCTACCGCGGCAACCAAGCCGAGTTCTGGGTCGAGGCCGATGCCGCGGCGCGCGAGCGCTTCGAGCTCGAGTTCGAACGGCGCTTCGGCTTTCGCCAGGACCTGCCGGTCGAAGCGCTGCGCGTGCGTGCGCGCTTGACCCTCGAGGGGTCCTTCGACGAGGCGGTCGCGAACGCCTTCGCTGCCAAGGGCCGCGAACTCGGCAAGGGCCGGCGGCGACGCGAAAGCGCCGACCAGGGCCCGCTGCCCTTCGTGCAACGCAGCGACCTCGACACCCGTCGCTTCCGCGCTGGTCCCTTTGCCGTCCTCGACTACTCGGGCACTACCATCGTCGAAGCGGGCTCACGCGCCCGACTCGAGAACGACTGCATCTCGATCCTCTGCGACGCGTGAGCGAAGGCGCGACGATCAGAGCTTCTCGTCGGCTGCCTCACCCTTGACGAACTTCGAATAGACGAGGACCGGGATCGCGAGGTCGCCCAGGCGCTTCTCGATCAGCGGCCGCACGTCGTCCCATTCGAGGCCACCCACACCGGTCGCGAGCCGCGGCAGCGCGACGCTCGTCACGCCCTCCGCTTCGATGTGCTGGCGCAGCTCCTTCAAGGCGTGGTCGACGTGCGAGAGGGTCGCGCGGCCCGGCTTGCCGCCGTGGTCGAAGGAGCCTTCCTGCGTGAGCAGGTTGACGATGCGCGTGTGCTCGGGCCCACCCCAGAACCAAATGCCGCCAGGCTTGGGATGCGCCTGATGGCAGTAGTGACGAAAGTCCTTGTGCATCGCCGGCCATCGCTCGCGCAAGCTCAAGGCCAGCCCCCGATCGAAGGGATCATTCGGGGCGACGCCGTGGGCGATCGTGTGCGCTTTCGATAGGAGAAGGTCTCCACTGACTTCCCGGATCATGGTGCGGTGCTTCCTTGCAGAGTGACTCGAAGAGAACCCCGCTGTGGGCTCTCGACGAAGCCCGCATCAAGGATCGGGCCAGCGCGATTCGCGGCGTCGATGGCGTTGATGTAGCGGCTTGGAGCGCAGCGGCACGCGAGCTCCCTCGCAGGCGTGCGAATGCGTCTTGCGGCTCTGCGAGCCCCTTCGCCCGCCGCGCAGTCTCAGCGCAAAGCCGCCGTCGCGTCGCGCCGCTGCGCTTGCAGCGTGACCCGCTGGCGACGCCGTTCTTGCAGGTGCACCGCGACCTCTTCGCGGAAGATCTCGAAGAGGAAGGGATCGAGGCTCGTGCCCTTCTTCGCTTCGAGTTCATCGAGGACATCGGCCGCGGACTCGTCGTCGTTCGCCGCGGAATAGGCCCGCTCGAAGGCATCGGCGACGCGCAGCAAGCGACTGCCGAGCGGGATGGCATCGCCCGACAAGCCATTCGGATAGCCCGTGCCATCCCAGTTCTCATGGTGCGCCGCTACGATCTGCGCGACATCTTCGAGGCCCGGCATGGCTTCGAAGAAGGCAGCGCCCAGCACGGGGTGCATCGTGTCAACTTGCTCAAAGGACTGGGCATCCAAGGCCCCGACGCGCTCGGACAGGGTCGCCGCGTCGACGCCGACGAAGTCGAGCGCCGCTTCGACCTGCATGGCCGGCAGCTTGCCGAGGTCGTGGCAGAGCGCTGCGACTTCGAGCGCATCGCGCTCGCCCGGCGGCAGACGTAGGCGGTCGGCCATCCACGATGAGTAGCGGCGCACGCGTTGCGAGTGCCCGATCGTGCCTTCGCGGTGGTACTCGTATTCGCGAGCGAGGCTGACAGCGACCTCGACGAAGCTCTCCTCTGCGCGTAGTTGACGCTCCTTGAGCTTGTCGAGGCAGTCGAGCATCTCTTCGCGCACCTGGCCGAACTCTGCGAAGCGCTCGCCCGGCACGACTACCGCGTCGGGTCCCGCCTCACCGAGGCGCGAAAAGACGTGACGCAGGCGCTGCATCGGCGCGAGGACGCGAGCGATCGCAAAGAGCACGACGCCAGACAGCAGGGCCCAGACGGCGAGCAGCGTGCCGAAGATGACCCAAGGAAATCCTGCGCGTGCCGGCAGCGGCACGTCGACGCGAATTTCGCCGACCTTGGTGCCGCCGACGCCCTTGGCTGGACCCCAGACGAGGACCTCTTCGGCGACCTCGGACATCATCTCGAAGCTGTCGCTAGTACGCGACGCCTGATCGGCTTGGGCGAGGAGCCCGCCCTTACTGTGATAGAGCGAGACGCGCCCCTGAACCATCGCAGCGATGCTGTCGATCAAGAAGCGCGTCTGGGCGCGATTCGTCGCTTCGACCGCCGTGCCGACTTCGCTCGACACCGCAGCCAAGACCTTCTCGATCGACGCCTCGAGCTCACGGCGGCTCAGCGCATCGCGTTCGTCCCGCACGAGGACGGCGATCCAGGTCGAAGAAACGAGAGAAGAAACGGCAAGGAGCGGCACGAGCACGACCCAGAGTCGTTCCCCGAAGAAGCTCCGTCGACGCCGCGCATCGCTGCTTTCTGAAGTCGCGTTCATGGCCCCCGCTCGAACCACGCCTGCTGCGCGGTTCCTTGCGAGGACATTGATCGTCACGCGCGAGGCTCGAACGAAAGTGCGCTGGCCAAAAATCCAACGCCGCTTTGCTAGCTTCGATGCTGCGGGCTCGCTCAGCCGACGTCACTCAGTCGACTTCGATCACGCGCACCTGCGCATCATCCATCTGCCAGATGCAGATCGTGTAGTCCTCGTCCATGACCTTCTTGAGGCGGAAGGTGCCGACGACGAGGATTGGATCCCACTGATAGGCGACGCCCTTCTTGGCGGCGATGTTGATCTTGACGAGGCCGTTGACATCGGGCGGGATGCCATAGCAGCAGCTCCAGAGCGACTTGACGAGGTAGAAGGTCTTGATGTCCTCGACCTCGTCGATCGGCAGCATGAAGCCCGCCATCGCGACCTTCTTGCCGTCGAGCTTCTCGAGTTCCTTGGGCATGCCCTTGTAGCCGTCTTCGTATGGCCACGCATCGAGGCTGTCGAAGCGGACGAAGGGCGTGTCGCCCGGCACCTTCATCTTCTTGAGGATGGCGTCGAGCTTCTTCTCGGTCTCGCGCATCGCGTTGGCGCCGCGGATCGCGCGAATATCGTCCTCGGTCGCGCCTTCCGGGAGCTGGATCTCCGAGGAGTCGGCTTCCTTCGTGCGGACCTCTTCTTGTTCTTTGGACTCTTCCTTGGTCTTGCCCTGCTTCTCGGTGCCCTGCTTCTCCGTGCTGGGCTTCTCCGTGCTGGGCTTCTCGGTGCTGGGCTTCTCGGTGCCCGTGCCCTGCTTCCCTGGCTCAGCGGGCTTGTTGCTGCCCTTTGGTGTGCTCGGCGTGCCGGACTGGGGTGTCTGCGCGTCGGGCTTGGGCTCCGGCTTCTTGCTCTCCTGCGGCAGCGGCTTCTTGGCCTCCCCAGGAGCCTGCGCGAAGGCCGGCATCAGGAGGCAGGCGCCGCAGAAGACTGCGGCGGTGATTGACGACAGAATGCGAGCCATCGAGGTTTCCTCTCCAAGGGCGGAAGCGTGGACCTAGTGCCCACCAGCATAACCTGGATCGGCAACGAGACCCAGGAAGCAAGAAGCGCGGCCCGTCACCGCAGCAATAAACGCTGCGTCATCGCTGCAGGCGGAGCAAGAAGCCGAGCAGGCGCTTCGTGAAGGGCGTTAGCCGCGTGCGGTTGTAGGCGTCGGCGACGTACATCGGCGGCGATGCGCGCCGCGGCGATCAAGGCCTTGGACGGCACGCAGCCGACATTGAGACCGTCACCACCGAGCAAGTGCCGCTCGACCAACGCCACCCGAGCGCCAAGCCCAGCAGCGCCCCCGACTAGTCGCGCCCGAGGTGGCGCGCGACGTCGGTCGACGAGGCGCGCCAGGCCGGGATGAGCCCCGCGACGCAGGCGAGCGCCGTGACTCCGAGGACGAGCCAAGCTTCGCGCGGTGCGAAGACTCCTGACCGAATCGGCACGCCGGTCGCGTGGGCGAGCCAGTCTGATGCGAACCAAGCCAGGCCGTGAGCAACGAGCACCCCAAGCGTCGCGCCGACGAAGCCGATCCAAGCCGCCTCGGCCAGCGTGATCGTGAAGATCTGGACGCGACGCGCGCCGATGGAGCGCAGGATCGCGATGTCGCGTTCGCGTTCGACCATCGTGTTGTAGAGCGCCAAGAAGACGCCGAGTGCCGCGACGACGAGGACGATCCACGCGACACCGCCGAGGGCCTCGGCAATGTTGCCGACGACCTGGAAGAGCTCCTGCACGGCGATGCGCGGCGCGGCGGCGATCGCGTCGGTCCGCGTCATGAACTGCTTGCGCAGCTGCAAGAAGCCGAGTCCAGGACGACACGAGACGACGATGGCCGAGAGCTCAACGTCGTCAGCACTGACGTCGCGGTCCAGCTTGCCGATCGCGGCGTGGTCCGAGAGGCGGTAGTGGAGCCCGATCGGCACGAAGATGCCGCGGTCGATCGGACTGCCGAGCTCTTCGAGGACGCCGACGACCTCGGAGCGCGCTTCTTCGTGGAAGTGCAGTGCAGCCCCCGTGCCGTGCGCGGGTGCGATCGTGTCGCCGATGCCGAGCTTCAGGCTGCGCGCAGCCAGCGCGCCGAGCACGACCTTGCGCCAGGCTGGCGGCACTTCTTGCTCGGTGCCAGTCTTGCCGTCGCGGTGGCGCTGCGCTTGGACTTCGGCCTCGGCCTTGAAGTCGTCGTGCGTAAAGGCAAACGGCCCCCCTTGCGCGAAGACGAGGTCGGGCGGCCGCTCGCCCTGGACGTCTTCGGCGGCCCGCCCCCACTTGAGGAAGAACTCGTCCGTCGTCGCACAGACGGGGAAGCCGCGGAAGGAATCGCCGTAGGCAAAGGGGATGGCGTAGCGCACGTACTGCCCCCACTTCTTCCGGTCCTCGCGCAGTTCGCGGTAGACCGAGAAGGGGATCACCCCTTGGGCCGGCTTCGCGAGGTAGACGGCGTTGAGGACGAGGTCGAGCGAAGAGGTCCCCGTCGGTCCGATCACGACGTCGAAGCCCTTTGTCGACTGCACGTACTTGCGCTGCGCCTCCGAGGCGACGAGCCAGAGCGTCGTCACGAGGGCGGTGCCGAGCAGGATCGAGAAGATCGTCAACGTGCTCGACAAGGCGCGTTGGCGCAGGTTGCGCCAGGCCATCGCGAAGAGCTTCATCGTGCGGCCCCCGCGAGGTCAGGCAGTGAGATCGTGCGCTGCATCGCAGCCGCGCTCGCTGGGTCGTGGGTCACGAGCAGCATCGTCGCGCCGACTTCGGTGGCGAGGTCACGCAGCATGGCGAGGCTCTGCTTGGCGGTCGCAGGATCTTGACTGCCCGTCGGTTCGTCGGCGAGCAAGAGCCTTGGTGCGTTGATCAGGGCGCGCGCGATCGCGACGCGCTGCTGCTGCCCGATCGAGAGCTCGCCAGGTCGATGCTGCATGCGCGCTTCGAGGCCGACGCGCGTGAGGTATTCGCGGGCGCGAGCGTGGTCGATGCGACCGCTCGCGAAGTACTGGGCCAGCTCGACGTTCTCGAGCGCCGTGAAACCCGCGAGCAAGTCGAAGCTCTGGTGCACATAGCCAAAGCGCTTGGCCCGGAAGCGATCCCGCGCGCGTTCGGACAAGGCAAAGAGATCCTCGCCGTCGACGAGCACGCGGCCGCGGTTCGGCACGAGCAAGCCCGAGACAATGTGCAGGAGGGTCGTCTTCCCGCAGCCCGACGGACCGACGATCGCGACTTGTTCTCCGGCAGCGACGCGGAGCTCGTCGACCTTGCAGGCGACGATGCTTTCGCCGGCCCGCGTGTAGGTCTTCTCGAGGTCGTGGATTTCGATCATCGCTCGGCTTCGAGCAGACACCGTTGCACATCGAGCGAGGTTTGGCAAGCGAGCACGCGGCGCGCGAGCTCTTGCGTCTCGGCGACGCTCCACTTCTCGAGGGCGCGACGCAGGCCGCCGGCGCGCACTGGCGAGATCGCGAACTCGCGGTAGCCGACGCCGAGCAAGAACGGCAGGCGAAGGCCGTTCACGGCCGCTTCACCGAAGAGCATGAGCTCGGTCTGCAAGCGCTTCGCGTCGACGACGAGCTGCGCCAACAAGCGGAACAAGGCCGGGTGAAAACCCTGGTAGTAGTCCTGCACGAGCAGGTTGTCGCGGTCAGCGGCGAGCAAGTACTGCTGCAGCGAATCGAGGGCGACGACCAAGAAGTCGGCCTCGTTCGCGACGCCCGCCATGTGGAAGGCGACGGCCGGCACCTCGACGATCGCGCCGACCTTGACGTCGTGGGCGCATGCAACACCTTCCTTCATCAGCATGGCGCGCTCGCTGCGCACGACCTCGTGGATGCGCCGAACGTCTTGCATCGTCGAAACAAACGGCACCGCCACCTCGAGCGTCGACTCGGGGCTCGCCCGCAAGAGCGCGCGCAGTTGGGCACGCAAGAGCTCCGGCTCGCTCAAGAGCCCACGCACACCGCGCAGGCCGAGGACAGGGTTGGGTTCGTCGTCACTCGGCTGCCGCTGGAGGCGCGTGAGGTCGAGGAGGCGGAAGACGACGCGCACGTCGCGGCCGATGCGCTCGTGGACCTGCTCGTAGTGGTGCAGGAGCAGCTCTTCGGTCGGCGTGTCACGCTCCAGCAAATAGAGCAGCTCGGTCCGATAGATGCCGACGCCCTCGAAGCCCGCGTCGCGCGCTTGTGTCACTTCACCGAGGTTGCCGCACGCGCCGAGCACGATGATGCCTTCACCGTCACTGAGGGCAGCGGGCCCGACGTCGGCTAGGGCGACGGGCGTCTTGACCGTCGTCACGTGGACCTCGTACTCACGCCGCAAGCGCTCGTCCGGATTGACGTGCACGATGCCGGTGCCGGCGTCGACGATGACGAAGTCGCCGTCGCGGAAGTGCTCACGCAAGTTCGCGACGCCCGTGATCGCCGGGATACCGAGCGAGCGGGCGAGGATGCCCGCGTGCGAAGACGGCCCGCCCTGCTCGGCGATGATGCCGACGACGCGCCCGTGCTCGAGGTCGACGAGGTCGGTCAACGACAGCTTGTGCGCCGCAATGACATAGGGGCCATCGTCGTCTGCGCCTGCGCGAGAGGACGCGCCGTCCTCCGAAGCCGGGCCCTGCACGTTGCGGATCACGCGCAGCGCGACGTCACGCAGGTCGAGGGCGCGCTCCTTCATGTGCTCGCTCTCGACGAGTTCGAAGATGCGGTCGAAGTCCCGCACCGCGCGCGCGAGCGCGTCTTCGAGCGCGAGCTGGTCGTTGCGGATGCGGTTCTCGACGTCTTGGAAGAACGTCGGGTCCTCGAGGTAGGCCGCGTGCACGTCGAGGATGCGCGCTTCGTCCGCGCCGAGGCCCGACGCAAGCTCCTGCTTGACCTTGCCAACCTGTTCGATGGATCTGCGAACCGCCGAACGGAAGCGCTCGACCTCGCTCTCGACCCGCGTCGTCGGCAGACGAAGCGGCAAAGGGCGGTCGAGCTCGAAGCCGCGGAAGCGAACGGGACCGATTGCCACACCGGCGCAAACTGGGAGACCTTCGAGCATTGCGCCACCATCATGCCGGTCCGGCCGCCAGGTTCGATATGCTCGATGACCGCGTTTTCGTCCATGGACCATGGCTGTCATCGCCGATGAGAAACGCATATCCTCGCGGCCTGGAGTGGCCAACCGCGACGCTCCCATTACGAGAGTCCCGAGCCCGGCGACATCGAGCCAACCCGATCCTGACCCAATGGCAGCCAAGTACGTTCGAGCTCCCCTTGCCTTGACCGCGCTCGCCACGGCCCTCTTGCTCTGGCATCCGAGTCTGCGCAGCCAAGCGCTTCCGCTCGCGATCGAGCGCGTCGTCACGTCGGACGGGTCCGTTTTCGTGCTGCTACCGCGGAAGACGCGAGGCCTGACCTATTGGGCCGAGTGGACCCGCATGGGGCGCAAGCACGAGAGCGAGACCCAAGCTGGTCTGGCCGAAGCGACCGCGATCGCGTCCCTCGCGGGCACGACGACGCACGGTACGAGTGCACCCGAGGCCGAGGCAGAACTCCTCATGCAGCTCGATGCAGCGCTCCAGGCGCTGCGAAGTGCCGAATTGTTCGGTGGCTCGGACGGTGACATCGCCGCCCTGCGTGCCACCTACAACGACATCGATGCCGCCTGCCGCAACCTCAGCGATCGCTTTGCCTTCCGTCGCCTCGTCACTTCGATCCCGGCGAGACCGCTGCGCGTCACGCCGGGCATCGACGGCTACCTCATCGAGAGCGCCTTCGATGCCGAGCGCTTCGACGACTTCGCGGTCCTCATGTCCAGCCGGCGGCGCGACGCCGTGCTGCGCGGCTATCACGAGATCCTCGACGACGTCCGCGCGCGCTATCGGCGCGACGCTGATACGCCTGGAGCGAGTCACCTGCGCGCCCTCGCGCTGACGGCCCTCGAAGTCGACCCCTTGCGCAGGGTCTTGATCGCGCCTTCGGAGAAGGCTCCACCGATCCCTCGCAACGACGCCCTCGACTTCTACCGGCGTCACCACGCTCCGAATCGCACGACGACGGTCATCGTGGGCGACATCGATGTCGCGCGGACGAAGCTGCTCTTGTCGAAGGTCTACGCTTCGGCGTCGGCCTCGACATCGCTGCCGCCCAACGACATCCTCGAGCCCCCGCAGAACGGGCCGCGCACCAAGGTCCTCGTCTCGACCGAGCCCCGGCTTGTCTGGGGCTGGAGACCACCCGACGACGCCCGACAGGACGCCCTCGAGGTCTTGGCGACCTGGTTGCAACGCCGCCTCGAACGCGAGTTCGTGCGCGAGCGTGACCTCGCCAAGAGCGTCACCGTGCACGCGCGCTTCCCGGGCGGTGGGCCGCCGGCGCCCTTCGTCATCGAGCTCGAAGCCAACTCGCACTTCGATTTTCGCAAGCTCGAGGTCGCCGCGCGTGCCGCCTTCGAGAGCCTCGAGCGCGACGGCGCATCCGGCGATGAGTTGCGGCGCGAAGCTGCCAACGTTCAAACCCAAGTCCTCGAGCTCTGGGAGAATCCGACGGAACTCGCTGCCACCCTCGCTCGCATCGTTGGGCGCAGCTCCAACCGCAGCATGCCACCGACCGAGCACACGCTCGAAGCAGCCTTCGAGCTCTCCAAGTTGGTCTTCGCCGAGGCGAGGCGCACGACGGTGACGACCCGGCCGCCTGCCGACAACCAGGAGGCCCAGAAATGATCCTCGCAGCAATCGGCCAGAGAATGCGCTTCGCCGGCTGCGGCTTCGGGCTGGCTTTGCTCGGAGGTCTAACGCTCTTCGGCCTCATGGCCTGCGAGACGGCGGTTCGCATCCAAACGGCGCCGCTCGTCGAGGACGTGCCGACGCAGCCGACCTTGCTGCGCGAACGACCGAGCTGGCCCGCGGCCGTCTCGTCGGTCGGGGACAATGGGCTGCGTTACTTGCTCATCCAGGGTGACAACTTCGAGCTCGCGCGCATCACGCTCTGGGTGCGCGCCGGAATCGGGCGTGATCGCGACAGCAAGCCCGGCCTCGCCGAGCTGTCGGCCCGCTCCCTCCTCGTCGCGGCGCACGGGCTGAGGGCAGACACGTCGCTCGAAGAAGACCTGCATCGCCTCGGTGCCGAGCTCGACCTGCGCTTCGAAGGCGAGTGGGTCTGCTTCGAGGGGCGTTGCATGCCGCCACAGGTCGCTGACCTGGCCCGCCTGCTCTTCGGAATCATGACGCAGGACGCGCCGAACCAAGACGAGATCGAGCTCGCGCGCCAGCGCGTCCTCAGCGACTACGGCGAGAACTTCGCCGGCTTGCGGAGGCTGCGCGCGATCGAGCGCTTGCTCGGCGAGCCCGGACCGAACGTGGCGCTCGAGCAAGAAGCGATCAAGAGCTACGGCGTCACGGAGGTCCGTCTCTTCGTCGGCATCCACTACCGCCCGAACGAAGCAACGCTGGTGATCCAGACGCCACCGGCGCTGCCAGGGCCTGAGGCCATCGCCAAGATCCCAGCCATCTTCGCGCCGTGGCTGCGCGGCCAAGACCTGGTGCCCTTGACCCGGCTCGAGGACGTCCGCCCGCTCGGCTTCGTCGAGCGCGACGGCCCCACGAGCGAGATCACCGCCGTGCTCTTGTCGCCACAGCCCGACCTCCTCGGCAGCATTCTGCCGTCCTTCGTCTGGCAGCTCTTTGATCGTGATGGAGTTGCTGGGCTCTTGCGACGCCGCCTCGATGAACGTGGCTTCCGCTCGGTGCTGCCATCGACCGAAGACTACGACACGGGCCGGCACCAAGTCCGCATGCTAAGGCTCGAGGTCGCCGCCGAACGCACGGAGCAGATGCTCGACCTCTTGCGCGGCGCCTTCGCGGACCTCGGTGTCAGCGACCACGGCGTCGCCGAGTTCAACCGCGCGAAGGATCATTGTCAGTTCTCGTGGGACGCTGTCGTCGTCGACAGCGAAGCACGCTCGCGCGCCTTCGCACGCGGCAAGATCTTCGCGAACGTCGACGACCTCGACAAGCGCATCCAAGGCGAGCTCGGCTCGCTGCGCGACCGCACGATCAACCGCATCGCGACCGAACGCTTCATTCCCGCCTTCTTGGTGCGCGGACCGTTGTCGGCGCGCCCCAAAGAAGCCGAGGATCTGCCGGTTCCAACCGTGACGATCGCGACCGTGCTCGAGGAGAGCCGCATCATGCCGATCCTCGCCGATCGTGAGGACATCACCAAGATGAGCCAGGCGGGCGTCCAGCGAGCACTGGCAGCACTCGGCGGTCTGCGCGCACTCCAAGAGCTGCCCGAGCTCACGTGGACGGCGCATTGTCGCTTCCAGGCGTCCGTGCCTTTCGACGAACAGTGGACGGTCAAGCTGCCGACCGGCGCGAGGACACGGACGCGTGACATCCTCGGTTCCAAGATCGAGACCACGCACGACAAGGGCGAAGCCGTCGAGCGCTTCGGGCGCAATCAGCGCACGCTCAGCCCCGCGGAGCGAGCTTACTTCGACCTCGAAATCGCGAACCAGCCCGGCGCGCTCTTCGCGCTCGTCGCGCAAAAAGTCCAACAGCTCGAACTCGAAGGTCGCCTCGACGAGGACGGGCGCAAGCTCCTCGTCTACGTCCTCGAAGCGCCGTCCACCAAGGAAGTGCGCATCGGCGTCGACGAAGAGAACGGCTTGCCGCGCCGCATCGACACCTGGGCTTGGCGACCGAACGCCCTGCCGCAGCGCGTGACCTGGATCCTCAGCGACTACCGCAGCGTCGGCAGCCTACGCCTGCCCCACTTCGCGGAGAAGTTCATCGAAGGTCAGCGACGCGGCGAGCAGGTCATCAGCTACGAACGCTGACGAGCGAGCTGGGCGTCAGGGGCGGAACTCGATGCCGAGGAAGAGTCGGTGCACGCCGATCGAATCGTCGTGGAAGAGCACCGGCTCGCGGCTCTCGTTGGTCAGGAACGAGTACTCGAGAGCGATCGCGAGGTTCTCCGAGAAGTCGGCGCGCAGCTCGACCTGAGCGCCGAAGAAGAGCTCCTTCTCGCGTCGCATGTTGAACTCGTCGGCGATCTGCACCCACTGCGCACGCGCTCCCGGCAGCAGCGAAAGCGTGTCACTGAGCAAGATGCGATAGGAGACGCGTCCGTCGACCCAGATCTGCCCGACGGGCTTCGACGTGTCATAGATCCAAACGCGGTCGTCCTTGGGTGCGACGCCGACATCGGCTTCGAGGACCCAGGTCCCGCTGTTCGTGTAGGGGAAGTACCACTCGAGGTGGCCACCACCACGCACGACCGCGGACGGCAACTCGGTTTCGCGACCGGTGATGCCGAAGACCTTGTCGCTCGAGTTCCACTCGCGCTCGATCCACGCGGACAACAAAAAGCCTTGTGCCGGCAAAGACGAACTCGGGTCGAGCTGCAGCTTGTTGTCCTCGATGATGGCCGAGACACCGTAGACCGAGTAGTTCTCAGGAATGCTGTACGATGTGGCCGTGCGCTTGTAGCGGCTGAAGGTGTTCTTGCCGTAGAAGCCGCCGACTTCGCCGCGCAAGGTCTCGGCGAACTGCGTCGCGAAGGACAGGCGCGCCCGCCAATCCCGCATGCGGTACTGCCCGACCGGAATGAAGTCATCCGACGAGTAGAAGCCCTCGCGGACGAAGTGCCCCCACTGGCGACCAAAGAGCTCGAGGCGCGAGTAGCCAGCCTGGCGCGTCGGATCACCTTCGGTCAAGCCGACGTAGGCGCCGTCACGGCCAGCGTAGACATCGAGGTGGCCTTGCCGGCCGAAGGCCTGGGTCTTGCGCCAATAGACGTGGCCGTCGAAGCCGAGGGCGTCTTCGGCCGAACGGGCTTCGTCCTTGCCGGACGGCTGCGACGCGAGCGCGCCAGCTCGAAACTCGAGGAAGTCCTGCTTGGCCCAAGGACGATTCCTCACGATCGTGAGGTCCTTGTAGCTGGGCGTCCGGTACTGCGCCGCGAGCGCGGTCGAGGTCGCGGCTAGGCCGACGAAGGACAAAGCGAGGGCACGGCAAACAGGCTGACTGGATGGCACGGAGGAGGACCTCGCGGAAGCGTGACGACGGGGCACCGTGTTGGGAGCAAGCATGCGGGGCCGAGCATAGCAGTCGGCCAAAGACGCCTCGCGCGCGATTCTGTGCCTTAGTTCCGCGTTATGCTCGCGGGCCATGAATGACCTGGCCGCCGCCGCCGCTGCGGAGCAGCACGAAATCGTGCGTCTGCGACGCCACTTCCATCGCTTCCCGGAGCTCTCCTTCGTCGAGCACGAGACGTCGCAGACCGTCCGCGAGTACTTACAGGGCCTCGGCCTCGAGGTGCACGCGACCGACACGACGGGGCTCTGGGCCGACCTCGAGGTCCCCGGCGCCACCAAGCGCATCGCGCTGCGCGCCGACATGGACGCGCTCGCTATGGACGAGGTCGCGGCGCCGACGAAGCGCGACTTCGTGAGTGAGCGGCGCGGCGCGGCACACTGCTGCGGCCACGACACGCACATGGCCATGCTGCTCGGCGCGGCGAAGCTGCTCACTCGAGGTGGCGTCGCGTCCGTGCACAACGTGCGCTTCTTGTTCCAACACGCCGAAGAGCGTTCGCCCGGTGGCGCCATCGACTTGATCGAAGCCGGCTGCCTCGAGGGCGTCGACGAGGTCTATGGCCTGCACGTGATCCCGCCGCTGCCGAGCGGCAAGTTCTCGATGAAGGCCGGTCCCTTCATGGCCGCAGCGGACCAGATCTACGTGCGGATCACAGGCAAGGGCGGTCACGCGGCCTATCCGCAGCTCTTGCACGATCCCATCGTCGCTGCCTGCCACGCCGTCGTCGCGCTCCAGACCCTGGTCTCGCGTCGCACGAGCCCCCTCGAAGCCCTCGTCGTTTCGATCGCCACGATGCAGGGCGGTAGCGGCACCTCGAACGTGATCCCCGATGTCGTCGAGCTGCGCGGGACCGTGCGCACCTTGGTCGGCCACCTGCGCGAGGCTGCGCCGACGTGGATCGCCGAGGTCCTCGAGAACTGCGTCCGCGCCTTTGGCTGCAGCGCCGAACTCGACTACCGCCGGGGCTACCCTGTGCTTGTGAACGACGGCGGGGCGACGGCGACGGCCCGCGAAGCGGTCCTCGACCTCTTCGGGGCGGAGGGGCTCGTCGAAGAGAGCGAGGCGTGGATGGGCGGCGAGGACTTCGCGCGCTACGCCGAGCTGCGGCCGGCGTGCTTTGCCTTCTTGGGCGTCGGCGCGCCCGACAAGGGCATCGTGGCGCCCAACCACGCGACCGACTTCGATGTCGACGAAGAAGCCCTCTGGCGCGGCACGGCCTGGTTCGCCCGCCTGGCGCAGAGGCCGTAACCGCTCGGCGGCTCGCGTATACTGGCGCACGATCCGAGGACATCGTGGTTCGGCACCTCCCGCCACGGCTCGGCCGCTCCACGCTCCTGCTTCTCTGCTTCGCTGCCACGTAGCATGTCGAACCCTGCCGCGCGCCGACTCTCGGCCTTCTTTCTCGCCCCGACGCTCTTCGTGACGCTCGCCCTGACCTTGGTCGCAGGGGGACTTCGCTCCCAGAGCAGCTCCTTCGTCCACCCGGATGGAACCACGCATTGGTATGTCGCGGTGCCGTCTTCGACGGGCGTAACGTGGGACGAAGCCAATCGCATCGCCGCGAACCTCGGCGCCACGCTCGCTTCGATCGAGAGCGATGCCGAGCGCGATGTGGTCTTCGCCTTGGTCGACGAAGCGCGCTTTTGGACGCAGGGGCCGACGGTCTCGCTCGGCCCCTGGATCGGCGGCGTGCAGCGCTCGACGACCGCGGAACCGGCGGGCGGCTGGGCTTGGTCCGAGCACCGCGCGATGGTCTACACGGCTTGGGACACAGGCCAGCCCGACAATGCTAACGGCGCGGACCGTGCCTGCTTCGGCGCTGCGAGTGGCAGGCAGGCGACCTGGCACGATGTCGCTGGTAGCACCAAGCTCGCGGGCTTCGTTGTCGAGTATGCGGGTCCCTTCGCTCCGCCGACGGTCGGCTTGCTGCTGGACGATGCGGAGGCAACGCCGCTCTACACGCTCATCAGTCCGCTCACGAGCACGAGCTCGTACTTGATCGATGGTCGCGGGCGCGTCGTGAACGAGTGGCGTAGCGACTTCTTTCCAGGTGCTTCGTCCTACCTCCTCGACAACGGACACCTGTTGCGCACGGGGCGCGCCTTCAACCTCGACTTCCAAGGCTTTGGTGGCGACGGTGGCATCGTCGAGGACTTCGACTTCGCTGGCCAAAAGACCTGGGAGTTTCGCTACTCGTCACCGACCTTCGTCCTTCACCACGACATCGCGCGACTGCCCAATGGCAATGTCCTGATGCTCGCGTGGGAGAAGGTCACACAACAGGATGCGATCGCAGCTGGAAGGGATCCGGCGACGATCGCCCAGGGCGAGCTCTGGCCCGACAAGATCATCGAAGTCAAGCCGACCGGACCGACGACCGGCGACATCGTCTGGGAGTGGCGGGCTTGGGACCACCTCGTGCAGGACTTCGACAGCACCAAGCCGAATTACGGCAGCGTCGCCGCGCGGCCCGAGCGCATCGACGTCAACTACAACATCGCTGGCGTCGCGGATTGGATGCACAGCAACTCGATCGCCTACAACGAACGCCTCGACCAGATCATGATCTCGGTGCGCAGCTTCGACGAGATCTGGATCCTCGACCACTCGACGACGACGGCGCAGGCGGCGACGAGCAGCGGCGGGCGCAGCGGCAAGGGCGGCGACCTCCTCTATCGCTGGGGCAATCCGCGCGCCTACAAGGCGGGCACGCTCGCCGACCAGAAGCTCTTCAAGCAGCACGATGCGCATTGGATCGCGGACGGCTTGCCGGGCGCCGGCAACGTGCTGGTCTTCAACAATGGCCTTGCACGTCCAAGCGGCAATGCGTCGTCGGTCGACGAGCTCGTGCTTCCGGTCGTGGACAGCTCTGGAAAGTACCCGCGCAGTGGCGCCACTTGGGGACCCGTCGCCCCGGCTTGGTCGTGGAGCGCGACGGTGCCGACGAGTTTCTATTCGGCCTTCGTATCGGGCGCGCAGCGACTGCCGAATGGCAACACGCGCATTTGCGGCGGTTGGCTCGGCCTCTGCTTCGAAGTCGCGCAGAACGGCCGTCGGGTCTGGGGCTACAACAATCCGATTGCGCTCGGGCAAGCCATGCACCAAGGCGACGTCGCCGCCAACAATTGGCTCTTCCGCGCGCCGGCCTTTGCTGCCGATGACAGCGCGCTGCGCGGACGCACGCTGACGCCGCGCGAGCCGCTCGAGCGGCACGAGAGTGTTCTCCTGGTCGACGGGTCGACGCGGCCTTTGCTCACCTCGCTAGGTGCGAGCGCGACCTTCGACCTGCGGGCCAAGGACTTGCCTGGACGCTTCTACTTATTGTTGACGTCGGCGACTCCGGGCTTCGAGGCCATCGACACGCGCTTCATGCACATGGCCTGGGACGACGTGTGCCTCATGGCGGCGACCGCGGTCGCGCCGACGATCTTCGTCGACTACTTCGGCACCCTCGATGCGAACGGCCGCGCGAAGGCGCGCTTCGCCTTGCCCCAGATCCCGGCGCTCGCAGGCGCGACCTTCTACAACAGTTTTTTGGTCTTCGACTTCGAGGCGCCGACCAACCTAGGACTCGTCTCGAACGCGGTCACGCTGCGCGTCAAGCTCTGAGCGGCTCAGTAGCGTCGCGGCTTTCGATACTCGAAGTCGAAGACGCCGTGTCGATCGAAGGCATACCAAGACCGCTCGAGGTGGACCAAGCGTTCGGTCCCCTTGGGTGGCACGAGGTCTCGCGCGATCCGGTCGACGACCGCAGGTTGATCGCTGCACCTGCAATAGCCCTGGACGCGCGTGTCTTCGCCGACGCCTTGACGCGCGACGAGGACGTAGAAGCGCTCGGGGTCATGGCCCAACTGGAAGCCACGAAGGGGGCCGAGTGCGCGCGCTCGATCGCTCGACTCGTTGAACCACTGCCAGTCTCTGACGAAGGCGTCGTGGTATTGCGGAGACTCGAGGCGGAGCTGCTTGGCTTCGAGCTGCGCGCGCAGCTCCGCGAGCGCCGTATCGACGCGGTCCGCGTGCTCGTCGAAGATGGCCTGCCGCGCCTCGAGGCCCGCGCGCAACTCGTCCGAACTCACGAAGGCGTCGTTGTCATAGGATCTCGCGACCTCGTGCCAGCGGCGGGTCGCATAGAGCGCCGCGGGGGGCAGCACGACCGCCCTCAGCGGTCCACCCCCGCGCGCCCGCCCCCGCCGCCGAGGGGGGGGGCGCCCCGCCAAGGTCAAGAAAGCGGGG
>CALLZN010000190.1 GCA_937858895.1 uncultured bacterium
TGTGTGGCTGTGGCCGCGGAGGATGAGGCGGATGCTCGGAAAGCGCCGCGCGAGCTCGCGATCGACCGTGTAACCGCAGTGCGTGAGCAAGATCACCGCGTCGCAGTGCCGCTCGATGCGCGGTAATTCGCGGGCCAAGAAGGTGACTTCATCCTCGAAGTCGAGGTCACCGAAGGGACCGGTCGACTGCAGCTTCGTGTCCTTGGTGACGAGGCCGACGATCGCGATGCGAACGCCACGGATCTCGCGCACGACGTATGGCCGGAGCCACGGTGGCCGGATGCCGTCACGGCGGCGCACATTGGCCGCGAGAACTGGATGCGCGGCGCGCGCAACGAGCGACCTCGTGTTGTCGGTTCCGAAGTCGAACTCGTGGTTGCCGAGCACTGCGAAGCTGAGCCCGAGTTCGGACTGGAGGTCGACGACGAGCCGGCCCTTCGAAGTGTTGCCCTCGGGCGTGCCCTGGAACCAGTCGCCTCCGTCCGTGAACCAGAACTGTGCGTTCAGCGAAGCTGCGCGTTGCTCGTGGACTCGAAGCTCGCGCGCCAGCGCGAGCACACCCCCCATGGGCCGCTCGCCACGCAAGGGCAGCAGTTGACCGTGGAAGTCGTTGACGTGAACGATGACGAGGTCGACGTCGTCTCGCCAGGGCGCGGGCAAGTACTTGACAGGTCCCGCAAACGGCGGCTTTGCGGCCTCGGGCTCGTCGCGTTGAGGGGTTATCGTGAAAGCCGTGGCTTCGACATCGGCGACAAGGATCGTGAGGAAGGCAATGCACGCGCAGAGCAGCGAGCCAGCACGGAGCAACAAGGCGGACAGCATGGCGAAGAACGATAGCGAGGGGTTGCGAGGCCGGGTGTCCGACTTGTCGCGGCATGGCACGCTGGCGCTTCTGCTCTTGGCCTCGATGCCCGGCGGCGCGTGCACGCCGATGTCGACGATCGACGTCGAGCGCCATCGCCGCACCCCGCGCTTGGAAGTCACGCCGAGCAACAGCCCGGCGCAGGCCGAAGACGCCACGTCCGTCGAAGGCCGCCTCCTCGACACGCGCATCTACGGGCAAGGTAGCCGCCGCATCCTCCTACTCGGTGCGATTCACGGCGACGAGCCAGGTTCGCACCTCCTCGTCCGCGACATCGAAGCTTGGGTTCAGCGACAGCCAGCCCTGCTCGAGGGCCTGCAGCTCGTGGTCGCGAGCCCGGTCAACCCCGATGGACTCGCGGCCGGCACGCGCCGCAACGCGCGCGGCGTGGACCTCAACCGCAACTTTCCGTCACGCAACTTCACGCCCAGCGCCGTGCGCGGCCACGAGCCGCTCTGCGAACCGGAGGCGCGCTTCGTCCACCGCCTCTTGATCGAGCACAACCCAGCCCTCGTGATTTCGGTCCACCAGCCACGTCGCAGCGTGAACTGGGACGGACCTGCCGAGGACCTGGCGCGAGCCATGGCCGAGCGTTGCGGCTATGTCGCCGAAGCGACGGTCGGCTACTCGACCCCGGGTAGCCTCGGGTCCTACCACGGCATCGATCGCAAGCAGGCGATCATCACACTGGAGCTTCCGCGTCATCCGGCAGCCGGGAAGAGCTTCTTCGACGAGACCCAGACGGCCATCGAGTACGCGTTCGACTGGGTTCGAAACTATGGGCAGCGCAGCGAAGTCCCGGCGGCGGCGAGCCGATGAGTCAAGAAGCTCCGCTCGAGTCCAGGGCGGAGTTTTTGCGGGCCGGCGTCGTTGCGGGCCCTCGTATCCAAGACCTTGGACCTCCGCGTGCCATCCATGACTTCGGCAACTCGACAAGATCCGATCCTGCTCGCGAGCTACCAACGAGCGGTTCATGACTATGCGGATCTCCTCAAGTCCTTTGCTGCCAGGCTCCTGGGAGACGACGCCGACTGGTCCGAGGACGTGGCCCAGGACGCCCTGCTCGCGCTCTACCGCCACCTGCACGACGTGCCCGAGTCGGCCTGGCGTCCGTGGCTCTACCGGGTGACGCGCAACCTCTGCCTGGACCGCCTGCGTCGCCGCAAGCACCGTCCTCGCAACTTCCGCGACTACGCCGACGAGGAGAACCGCGACCCAGTGGCGCCCGCCCTGCCGGCCTGTCGCCCTGAAATCCGCGCCCAAGAGGTCGAGATGCAGCGCGACCTCGAGCAAGCCATCCAAGAACTGCCACCCCGCTTCCGCGAGGTCTTCCTCCTCTGCGAGCAGCAAGGAGTGAGCTACGAAGAAGCCTCGACCATCCTCGACGTGCCCTTGAAGACGATCAGCACGCGGCTGTTCCGCGCGCGGCAGCGCCTCATGAAGGCCCTTGCCCCACATCTCGAACGCAACTGAAACCATGAGCGACATCCGCCCCAACACCGATGGCCCCAAGTCGGGTGCGTCCATTCGAGTGGCGACCTGTCCTTCGATCCGGTCGCGTCTAGGTGAAGCCCTCGACCAGCGACTCGGTCGCCCGGACGCCAAACTCGTGCGCGAACACTTGCTCGCATGCACGGCTTGCCGCGCCGAACACGACATGCTGGCGCGGCTGCAGCGAGCCACGCAGGCCCTGCCAGATCAACGCGTGTCCGACGACTTCCGCGAGCGACTGCTCGCGCGCATCGAAGCAGGCGAAGGCACGCGACCCGAGCTCCTCGAGCATCCGATGAGCCTCGCCGGCCGGGTCAAGCTCTTCACTTCGGGAGCCCTGACTGCTGCTGCGCTCCTGGTTGCGGCATGGCTCGTCTACGACGGCTTGCGCCAACCCGAGCAGGTGATGCCGCGTGAGCTCGCCGCCCTCGCGAGCCCGTCCTTGGACTTCCAGCGGACGGTCGACGCCAACGGCATCGGTCTGCGAGCCGTGCGCAAGCCTCAAGAGCTCTTCGACGACCTGCGCGCCCAGGCGAGCCGGCTCTCGACGCAGCCGCCGAAGCGCGCCATCGAGCAGATCGTCGAGCAGAGCCAAAATGTGATTCAGAGCATTCGCTTCGTGAACGCGCTGGACGGCACGCTCTTCGAGCTGCCGCAAGAGGTGAGGGCCGAGTACCGCAGCGCTGAGCGCGTGGCCTTCGACATCGTGCGCGAAGCGCAGCAGAGCGAAGATTCGCGCACGTCCGTCAACCGCATCATCGAACTCCTGGAGCGCGTGCCGGATCGAAAGCCGACGATCTCGGTCACGTTGCGACTGAGCTCGACGGGCTCGATCGACATCGGGACCGTGCTCCAGAGCCGCGTCAAGAACATGGACGAGCTACGCGACCAGCTGCACTTTCTGACGGAGCACTTGCTGAGCGGTGAGGCGCTGACGCCGACGCCGACCGAACTCTGGGGCTTTCCGACGCTGCAGATCCGCACGCGCTGACCTCGAGGCACGCGGCGCTTAGAACACTTGGTAGCGAAGGAGTGGATCAGCGCTTCTTCTGCTTGTTGCTGCGGCGGACGAACGGCGTCGCGACGAGCATGAGGGCACCGAGGGCGAGTAGGAGCCAAGCGGCGCGCTCGGAGTGCTCGAGCGCGCCAGGAGGCAGGTCCCGAATCGCGAGCGCGACCTGCACGTCGCTTCCCTGAAAGGCGAAGGTGGCGTAGCCGATCGCGCGAAAGAGGAAGAACGTCGATCGAACCTGCTCCTCCATGATTCGAGCTACGTGCACTTGCCCGAGCAAAAAGCCGCCCGCGCCGAGGAAGAGGCCACTCGCGAAGAGCAGCCCAGTTCGAAAGATCTTGACGATCGACAAAGTATCACCGCCTGAGTGAGGCCTCGAAGCGAGCCTCGATCGCTGCGCTCAGCGCGAGCAGGTCCTGGGTCTCTTGGGCGAGCTGGTCGCGATCGAGGACCCGCGACCAGCGGCGGACCTCGACGGCGCGCTTCGTCCACGGCCGCGCGAGCGTGTTGCACCACGCGTGCGCGCGGTGGAAGGCCCAGGCGTAGCGCGCATCGTCGTTCGGGTAGAAGTGCAGCAGCTCCGGCGAAGTCGAGGTCTCACGCTTGCTCACGCCCCGCTGTTCCGCCGCGTGCAGCGCGTGGACAGCGATCACGAAGCGCGCCGCGCTGCGCACGCTCTCGGGCATGGGATCTCGCGATCTCGCATCGAAGTGCCAGCCGAAGCCAAGCGCGCCGCTGGCCGCACGCACGCCTTCGAGCGCTTCGAGCGCGCGACGCGCGCCGTCGACGTCATCACAGACGAGGCGGTGCTCGGCGAGCCAGATCGTAGCGAGCGGGTTGCTCGCGTGCTGCGGACCGGGCTTCGCGCCGGGACGCAAGGGGCCGCTCCAGCCGAGCGTCCCATCGGGTCGTAGGACTTCAGCAAGGAGACGAGCTTGGTTGGCGCAAACGTTGGCCTCGAGGGAGCGGACAAAACTGTCGCCTGGACCAACGAGCAGCAGCGTCGCGGCGAGGCGGTCGTCGGCGGGCTCGACGAGCATCGGAATCCGGTGGAGGGCGAGCAGTCCTTGCAAGCGATCGCGTTCCGGACTCACGCCCGCTCGGCAAGCTCGGACGAGGCTCTCGAAGCTCGTCACCGCCTCTGCACGAGCCGAGGCAAGCGCGGCCGCGAAGCGATCGGCGTCGCACGCTTCGGGCGCGGCTTCGAGCAGGTCCGCTTCGGCGGCGAAGCCGGCGAGTCGCAACGCCGCCTTGGCCTCGGTGACCGCGAGCGGGCCCGCCGCGCGAAGGCCATGGTCCTCGCTGCGCTCGATGAGTCGCCTTTGGTCCGTCGAACGACAGTCCAGGAGCTGGCGCACGGCGCGCGCATAAGGCGCCGCGAGCGCGTCGTCCGCGGGGAGCGGCACAGCCAGACGCGCGCGCGAGAGAAGGTCGTAGGTGGCGACGGCGTCGCTCCACTGCCTCGCGGCGATACGCAGCCAACGCGTGCGAAGTCGCGCCTCATCGGCGTCCGAGCTCAGCGTCGCGAAGACGAAGACCTCGTCGTCCTCGGCCTCGAAACGCTTGCCCCGACGTGAAAAGCCAACGAGCCGCAGCGCGACGCCCGGCGTGAAGACGAGCCACTCGGACGCCGCGTCTTCGACGACGTGCTCGGCTGGGATCACCAAGGCATGCCCCTTGGCTCCGATCCCACGGCCGAAGAGCAGCATCGGCCAAGCACTCTCGCGCGCTAGCGCAGTCCAGCGCCAAGAAGAAGCTGCACGCACGAACTCAACGCTCGACGTCCAAGCACCACGACGCCGCTGCACGGCTTCTTCGAACTTGGTGTCGAGCCGGAGGCCGACGCTCTGACGCTCCGAGCGATCCTTCGCCGCGTCATGGCGCTCCACGAACATGAGCGAACCATCGTCGTCGAACAACCAAGCCACATCGCCACCAATACGCACGTGCTGGGTGAGCCCTGGCACCGCGAGGCTGAGAACGGCCAACCCGCCGATGGCGTGCTTCGATGACGTGCGACTCCGCTTCAGCTCAGTTGTGGCAGTTTGCGACACGCCTCGAAGCGTTCCTTGTCGACGGCATAGTTCATCGCTTCGCTCGCGAGAACCCGGTTGTGCAAGACCATGTCGTAGAGCGCGTCGTCGAGCGAGCACATGCCGAGTCCGCGGTTCTTCGCCATGATGGCGCGCAGGCGATCGTAGCGACCAGCCTCGAGTTCCCGCCGCACTTCTTCGGTGTTCGTCAGCACTTCGAAGACCGGCAGGCGTCCGGTACCATACTGCTTGTGGACGAGCACCTGACAGGCGACCACGCGCAGCACGTCGGCGATGCGTGAACGCGCAGCCTCGCGCTCTTCGCGGCCGAAGAACTGCTCGAGCTTGGCGACCGCCTGCGTCGTCGAGCTCGCGTGCACCGACGCGACGACCAAGAGCCCGCTCGACGCGCTCGCGAGCACCGCCTCGACCGTCTCGACGTCGATGATTTCGGAGACGAAGACGACGTCGGGGCGCGTGCGCCGAGCGAGGTCGATACCTTCGGCCATCGAAGCGACGTGCTGACCGACTTCGAGCTGCTGCACGAGGCTCGATCCGTCCTCGTGCACCTGCTCGATCGGATCTTCGACCGTCAGGATGTGGATCTCGCGCTCACGGTTGAGCGTGTTGATCAGCGCCGCCTGCGTCGTCGTCTTGCCGCAACCAATGGGTCCGGTGAGCAGCACGAGACCCGAGCGCAGCGCGAGGAAGTCGTCGAGATAGCGTGGCAGGCCAAGGTCGTCGAGCGACGGATGCTCGGCCCGAATCGGCTCGAAGACCAAGCCATGGCCATCGATGAGGCGGAAGCAGTTGGCCTTGTACGTCGTCGCTTCGTCGTGATAGAGGAAGTGCACGTCGCCATCGCGGTCGGAGGACTCGGACAAGGGCGTATCGAGCAGCCCGCTGACGAGGCCGTCGAGCTCGGCGCTCTCGATCGGCGCGCTGTCATGCCGGACGAGGTTGTCGACGACGCGGTAGATGGGCACCTCGCGCGCACGCAAGTGAATCGTCGAAGCACCGAGCTTCTCGGCGCACTGGAGGATCTCTCGAAGATCGATCATGTTGTCCTCAACCCGCGGTGACCAAGAAACGGTGACGGTCCTTCGCGCGCGCGAAGGCGTCTTCGATGCGTATGCGCCCTTCTTCGACGAGCGTCATCAACACGTCGTCCATCGAGCGCGACTCGCCCGCTTCGAAGGAGAGCAGGATAGGAATGCGGTCGTAGCGCCCCTCGGCGATGGCACGTCTGAATGCAATCGACGGTCGCACGGCCTCGGTCGCGAGCACGAGGCTCGCGTCATCGGCGCCGGTGACGAGCTCCTGGTGCACGATGCCGCGCAAGGTCGAAGCGAGGTTGCCTCGGAACTGATCGATCACGCCTTCTGGAATCCCGCGCTCGAGTCGCTCGAGGGCAGAGACGCAGCTCGGCGACTGCATCCCCACGATCACGAGGTGTCCTGTGGAGGCGAGCTGCATGCAGAGCTCGAGCGACTCTGCGCCGACGAGGTTGCCGACGACGATGACGTCCGGGTCTTCGCGGAAGCTACTGCGCAGGGCCGCGGCTTGCGCAGCGCCGTCGTGCGGCACGCGCTTGCGCGTCACGAGGCTGTCGCCGGCGTAAGAGAACTCATGAAACTCATCGAGGACGAGGACGTGCACCGCGCGCTTCGTCGCGATGTGTTGGACCATCGAAGCGATGGTCGTCGACTTGCCGCTGCGCGGACCACCGCCGACGATCACGAGGCCGCTCAGCTCTTCGAGCATGGCGCCGACCGAATCGCAGTGACCGAGTTGCTGGAGATCAGGAACGAGCTCGGGAACCATGCGGATCGTCGCGCAGGGCCCATGCCGGTCGCAAAAGACCTGGACATAGCACGACTGACCGGAATGCGCCTCGAGGCGCACGCTCATCGCCGTGCCGAGGCGCGCGTCTGACGGCAACGAAGTATCGAGGACGCCGCGCAGGGCGGCCTTCATCCAGCAACGCTCGACACGCATCGACGAAAGCGCGACGAGGCGTCCGCCGCTTCGTGCTCGTGGTCTGCGCTGCAAGGACAAGATCACGTCGGTCGCGCGCAGCGCCCGAGCGCGGTCGAGCAACTCGGCGAGGTCCGGCATGACTTCGTCGTTGAAGCGCGGCTCAGCATCGTCGTCCCGCACTCGAGCCCTGGTGCGCCGTCGATCCTGGATCTTGAGCACGAGGTCGAGCATCTGCGCCGAGATCACGCCCTCCTCGAGGAGGACCTGACCGATGGGTTTGCGCCAAGCGCCAAGGGACTGGATCTGCAGGCAGCGCTCGACTTCTTCGGTCCGAATGAAGGGGCACTCGAGCAAGATGATTCCGAGACGTGTGTCATGCATGGTCGTGGGGCCCGCGCGAGGCTGTGGACGGCGTTGCTCCTTCGAGATCGACGCTTCCGCTCGGGCGGCTCAATCGAGGTCGGTGGTGGCGATGGCATCGGCTCTTCGCCTCGGGCGCGGCCCGAATCGGCATGCGTGGTGCAGCGGTCACTGCGCGAACGGCTATGCTTGTGCGGCTCATTCCTTGCCACGCTTCGAGGCTCTACATGCACCGTTCGACGCTCGTCAGCATCGCGCTCTCCGCGGCCTTCTCTCTCTGCTCGACACACGCCGTGCGCGCGACGCCCCAAACGCCGCCCCCGGCGCATCACTTCGTCACGATCCGGGTCACGGATGCCGCTAGCCTCGACCGCGTGCTCGCGATGGACCTCGACCTGGCTTCGTGCCAAAAACTCGAGCTGCCTGCGCGCCTCATCGAGATCTTCGCGACCGACGACGACCTCGAGCGACTGAAGGCTGCAGGCCTCGACTACCGCGTCGAGATCCGCAACTACGAGGAGCACATCGATCGCCAGAGCCGGGGCTTCGTCAATCCCTTTGCCCTGACTCCGCCTGTCGGGCAAGGAGCGATGGGTGGTCACTACACCTTGGCGCAAATCGAAGCGCACCTCGACAAGTTCGCGACGGATCACCCTGCGCTGTGCACGCGCAAGGTGAGCCTCGGCAAGTCGATCGAAGGTCGCGACATTTGGATGGTCAAGATCTCTGACAACGTCAACGTCGATGAAGACGAGCCAGAGGTGCTCTATGACGCCCTCCACCACGCGCGCGAACCGCTGTCGGCGACGACGACGCTGCAGTACATGGATTGGCTTCTGTCGCAGTACGCGAGCGACCCAGTGGCGAAGCGCATCGTCGACACGCGCGAGCTCTACTTCGTGCCGTGCGTCAATCCCGATGGTTATGAATACAACCGCTCGACCAATCCCAATGGCGGCGGCATGTGGCGCAAGAATCGTCGCAACAATGGTTCGAGCTTCGGCGTCGACCTCAATCGCAACTGGCCAACCGGCTGGTCGGCGCCGAACGGCGGCAATAGCACGAGCCCGTCTTCGGACACCTATCGTGGGCCAAGTGCGCTGTCTGAGCCCGAAACACGCGCCCTCGACGCCTTCGTCAGCTCACGCAAGTTCGTCCTCGGCTGCTCTTGCCACACCTACACAGACATCCTCCTGCGTCCTTGGGGTTATCAGAGCGGTGATCCGACCAACGTCGCGGACTATCGCGTCATCGATGCGGCGGCGACCAAGGTGAACGGTATCAATGCCGGTGCCGCGTCCGACGTGCTCTACATCGCCGCCGGGACCGCCCTCGACCACTACCACCAGGCCTACGGCATGTTCGGCTACACACCGGAACTCGGCCGCAGCAACGAAGGACAGTTCTGGCCGAACCCAACGAACCAAGTCGCAATCGCCAATCGCCACCAAGACATGTTCAAGACCTTCTCGTTGGCGGCCGGGTCGTCCATCGAGATCATCAAAGTGCAACTGTCCGAAGGGGCAGGAAGCAATGCCAACGGGATCATCGAGGCGGGTGAGACGGCGGCGCTGCGAATCACGCTCGAGAACTCGGGTGCACTCGCGTCTTTGACGAACGTCCTCCTGAGCGTCACGCCGACGTCGAGTGGCGTCACCGTCACGCGGGGCACCCACGACTTCGGCGTGATCGCGAAGTTCTCCAAGGCGGTTCATGACGCTGCGCCGCTGACGCTCCAGGTCGGAAGCACGTTCGCTGACCCGTCGATAAAGTTCGACCTCGTGCTCGCCTATGAGGGCAACTCCATCCGCTCGAGCTTCGACATTCCCGTGCAGCAACCCTTCGAGATCATCGGCACGGACTTCGAAGTCGCGTTGGGCTTCACGAGCGATCCCGCGGATACAGCGAGCACCGGTCGCTTCGAACGAGCTATGCCGCAAGGAACGGTCTCCAACAATACGCAGATTCAACCCAACGAAGACGCCAGTCCGAACGGCACACAGTGTTGGGTGACCGGCGCTGCCGCTGGGACGAGCGCGGGCGCAAATGATGTCGACGGTGGCTACACGACCTTGTTGACGCCAGTCATGGACCTCAGCCACGTGCAAAATACCAAGCTCGAGTTCCAGCTCTGGTATGCCGAAACGGGCACGAACCCCGATCCGCTCGTCGTCGCCTACAGCCGCGACGGAGGTAGCAACTGGACAACGATGTTCACGCGCACGAACAGCGGGGCCAACTGGACCGCGATGTCGCTCGACATTCCAGCGCCGCTCACGGCGACGATGCGCTTCCGCATCCGCGCACAAGACGTCGTCCAGGCCTCGCTCGTCGAGGCCCTCGTCGATGACCCAAAGATCGTCGGCGTGACGAGTCCCGCCAACATCTCGCTCCTCGGCGGCGGGCAACGCGGGACGAGCTTCCGCCTGGCCTTCCACGGCGTCGCTGGCGCTGCTGGCCTGCCGCTGCTCTCGACGACGACCCAAGACCTCACCTTGCCCGGCATTGGGGGCAGCCTCAAGGTCGGCTTCGCGGGGCTCGTCGTGCTCCCGGCCTTTGCCTACGGCACGGTCGGCCGCGTCGTCCTCGACGGACCAATCCCGAATGACGCGGCCCTCGTTGGCGTGCGCTTCTACTGGCAGCAACTGCTCGTCAACGGCAGCGCGCTGACGCTGGGCAACGCGGCGTCGATCCGCGTTCAATGACACTTCGCGAGCGCTCGGGTTCGGGGGTGACGTGAAGTCGCAAAGAACCCTCCGGGCTTGACCCGAGGCCGCCAGGCCGGATCGTGGCGCCATGAAGACCGTCGTGTTGCTCGGGGCCGGCAAGATCGGCCGCATGGTTGCCTACTTCCTCGGCCCTCGCGGCGATGGTGACTACGTGTTGCGCATCGGTGACTCGAGCGCCGACGCCTTGGCTGCGATCCGCGACCTCGCCGGTCAGCACGTGAAGCACACGGTCGTGCTCGACTTCACCGACGTCGCGGCCTTGGACGAACTCATGGCAGGCGCCGATGCAGTCATCTCTTGCGCGCCTTTTCATTGCAATCCGATCATCGCCGAGCGGGCGTCGAAGAACGGCCTCCACTACCTCGACTTGACCGAGGACATCAAGGTCACCGACCAAGTCGCGGCGATCGCAGCTCGTCCCGACAACAAGACGGCCTTCGTTCCGCAGTGCGGGCTCGCTCCCGGGTTCATTACGATCGTCGCGCGCCACTTGCTCGAGCCGATGACCAACGTGCGTGACCTTCGCCTGCGGGTCGGGGCGCTGCCGCGCTTCCCCGACAACATGCTCAAGTACAACCTCACATGGAGCACGGCCGGGCTCATCAATGAATACTGCCAGCCGTGTGAAGTCGTGATGGACCACGAGTCCAGGAGCGTCCAGCCGCTGGAGAACCTCGAAGAGATCGTGATCGACGGAGTTCGCTACGAAGCCTTCAACACGTCCGGTGGTCTCGGCTCCCTTGGCGATTCCCTCAAGGGCTCGGTCCGAAACGTCAACTACAAGTCGCTGCGCTATCCAGGCCACGCGCACTTGATTCGCTTCTTGATCCGCGACCTGGGCATGGGTGATCGACAAGAGATGCTCGCCGAGATCTTCGAGAAGTCGCTGCCCACGACCTTCAAGGATCAGATCGTCATCTTCGTGAGCGCCATCGGTGACTTCCGCGGCAAGCTCACCGAGAACGTCTACGCCAAGACGATCTACCACCAGGAGATCGACGGGACGAACTGGTCGGGCATCCAAATCACGACCGCGGCCGGTGTCTGCACCGTCCTCGACTTGCTCTTCGCGGGCAAGACGCCGACACGCGGCTTCGTGCGCATGGAGGACATCCACTTCGAGGACTTCATCGCGAATCGCTACGGCCGCTACTACGACCAGTAAATACGACCAGTAAATACCAAGCCGAGTGCAGCAAAGCGCTGCTGGCCCTGCGCGCAGCTCAGTGACCCGAGTCGATCACGCGCTGCAGGTGAGCGCGGATGTAGCGCCACTCGCGCTCGAGCGTCGAGACGGAGATCCCGAGGGCCGCAGCGGTCTCTGCAGAGGAGAGGCCGGCGAAGTAGCGAAGATTGACGATCTCGACCTTGCGGGGATCGCGGGCCTCGAGGTCTCGCAAGGCCTCGTCGATGGCGAGCACGGAGTCGTCCGGAGGTTCGACTGCGAGATCGACCTGATCGAGGTCGACGCGCTCACGCCTGCCGCCACGCTTGATCGCATTGCGACGACGAGCCGAGTCCACGAGGATGCGGCGCATCGCGACTGCGGCGGCGGTGAAAAAGTGGCGTCGATTGTCGAAGTCTTCGTGCCCCGTCCCGAGGACCCGCAACCACGCTTCGTGCACGAGCGCGGTGGGTTGCAAGGTGATGCCCAGATTCTCGCTCTGCATGCTCGCGCGCGCGAGCGCGCGAAGCTCTTCGTAGACGGCTTCGAGCAGCTCTCCGGAGGCTGCGCCGTCGCCGCGCTTCGAGCGAGCCAAGAGCAGGGTAATCGGCGATTCAGGCTCAGCCATGAGTTGGGCCACAGCGAGTCGAGCCACGAAGGCATGGTCCCGATCGTCACAGTGAATCTGGGGTAGTAGTGGGGCCGTGGTAGGAAACGACCACTCGCTCCAGAATACTCTTCTATGGTGACGAGCGAGCCCGGCAAGCCTGACGAAGAGCGCGACATGCAGGGTCGTGCCAGGGACGTGGATCGCGATAGCCTCATCGAAGAGGCCTTCTTCCAGGCCATCGACTTGCCCACGACAAGGCGCCTACCCTTCCTCACCGACCTCTGCCAGACTGGCCCCCTGGCCGGCGATGCCGACGCCTTGCGTGAACTCGAGGAGCTCCTCGCGGCCGATGCGCGCGGCGGTTTCGAGGTCGAGCGACGGGACGCGGTGCAGGTCACGGGGAACATCGGACCCTACACCCTGCTGCAGGAGCTCGGGCGGGGTGGCATGGGAACGGTCTACCTCGCCGAGCAGCATGTGCCCGTGAAGCGCAGGGTCGCGATCAAGCTCATCGAGGGCGTCGGCGTCTCGCCGGAGCTGACCGCGCGCTTCGAGATCGAACGCCAGGCGTGTGCGCGCATGCAGCACGAGGGTATCGCCAAGCTCCTCGACGCCGGAACGACCGAGGGCGGTCGCCCCTTCTACGTGATGGAGTACGTGCGCGGCGCACCGCTCTTGGAGCACTGCAACGAGGCCGGTCTCGGCCTCGCCGCTCGCCTGCGCCTCTTCGTCGAAGTCTGTCGCGCCGTCCATCATGCCCACCAAAAAGGCGTGCTGCACCGTGACCTCAAGCCGGCGAACATCCTCGTCGACCTCGAGGGCCAAGAACCGAGTCCCAAGATCATCGACTTCGGCGTCGCCAAGTGGGTCGACGCGCAAGCCGCGGGCGACTACAGCCCGACCATCAGCGGTGAGTTGCTCGGGACGCCCGAATATATGAGCCCCGAGCAGGCGGCTGGCATGCCGCTGGATACGCGTAGCGATGTCTTCTCGCTCGGGGTCGTGCTCTTCGAGCTGGTCACGGGCCAGCGCCCCTATCGCGGGCGATCGACTCGCCTCGACGTCCTGCGGGCCATCCAGACCGATGCGTCTCCTCGACCGAGCACACGGATCACCGAGCCGCGCGCATCGAAAGAGCTCCGCGGCGACATCGACTGGATCGTCACGAAGGCGCTCTCGAAGGAGGCGGAGCGGCGCTATCAGAGCTGTTCCGAGTTCGCTGCCGACATCGAACGTTACCTCGCAGGCGAAGCCATCGAGGCGCGGCCGCCCTCGCGGGCTTACCGGTTCAAGAAACTACTCGGGCGCAATCGAGGTGCATCGATCGGCATTGCAACGACCGTCGTCGCGCTGATCGTCGGTGCCACGGTTGCAGCATGGCAGGCGCAACGCGCCGGCTACCACCTGGCCGAGTACCGCCGCATGGCCGATGCCAAGCTAGCTCGCGATTTGAAGACGCGCGCGGACGAAGTGCTGTGGCCAGCAGTGGCGAAGAAGATCCCCGCCCTCGAACGGTGGCTCGACGAAGCGCGCGGCCTCACATCGAGGCGCCCGCAGCACGAGAAGCGCGTGCAGGAGTTGCGCGAGAGGATCTCCCCTTCGGAGAGCCCTGCCTCTGCGACCATCCTCAACGAAGTCGGTTGGCAGATCGACACGATCGAGCAGCTCTTGATCGACATCGCTTCTCTCGAGGCCGACGACACCCGTGGTCCGACCATCGCTTCGGTCGCCCACAGGCTCGATCGCGCACGCGCTCTCCGCTCGGAGACGATCGACGCGCATGCTGCCGCTTGGATGCAAGCCCGCGCGGCGATCGCAGACGAGTCCGTGTGCCCGCCCTACGCCGGTCTTCGGTTGAGCGAGCAGGAGGGGCTCGTGCCACTCGGGCGCAACCCGCGCACGATGCTCTATGAGTTCTGGCCCCCCGCCTCGGGAGACCGGCCGTCCTTCGACGCCGACGGCATGGTCCAGATGGAGGCCTCGAGTGGCATGGTGCTCGTTCTGATTCCCGGAGGGCGCTTCGTCATGGGCTCGGTCAAGACCAAGAGCGAAGGCGCGCGCAACGTCGACCCTTACAGCGGCAACGTCAGCCGGCCCGAACACGAGGTCGAGCTCGCACCCTTCTTCTTGTCGCGCTTCGAGATGACTCAAGGCCAGTGGGAGCGCTGGACCGGAGAGAATCCATCGCGTTTGCAAGCGCCGACCGGCGTCCGTGGCAGACTGACCAACGCCACGCATCCGGTGGAGCGCGTGGATTGGGACCGCGCGCGCCAAGTCCTGGTCCAGCTCGGTCTGGAGCTGCCGACCGAAGCTCAGTGGGAGTATGCAGCCCGCGCCGGGACCTCGACCGTCTACGAGCGCGGCGACGATCCTGCCTGCGTGAAGAACTTCGAGAACCTCGCTGACGCGGCGTCGAAGTCCGTCATCGGCGGCGCCTGGGGACCTGACCCCGGCACCGACGATGGCTATGGGCTGCACGCGCCGGTCGGCAGCTACGCGCCCAATCGCTGGGGCTTCTATGACATGCCCGGTAACGTCGCCGAGTGGTGCGTCGACGCCTTCCTGCCTTACACGGTCCCAGTCCGTGCTGGCGACGGGCTCCGCACGACGTCGCAAAAACCCGATTCTCGAGTCGCGCGCGGCGGGTCGTTCTACTGGCCGGCGGCGAACGCGCGCAGCGCCGAGCGACATCGCTACATTGATACCTACGTCGCCGGCTTCATTGGCCTGCGTGCGGCTCGGCGACTCGAGATCGAAGACTGATTGACCTGATGGCGTCGCAAAGAGGACTACCAGAGAGCCCGCAGGATGCACGCAGCGTCGAACTGTTGGCGCGCGTCCGTGTTGGCGACACGGAGGCATGGACTGCCCTCTATCGGCTCCACCACGATGACCTGCTCTTCCTGATCCGTCGCGAGCTCGGCGCAAAACTGCGCAGCGTCCTCCAGAGCGAAGACATCTTGCAGAGCGTCGCGCTCGAAGCCTTCCGCGAGCTGCCGCACTTCGAGCCGCGCGCGACGGGCAGTCTGCGCGGCTTCCTGCACAAGCTGGTCCTGCACAAGATCCGCGACCGCGCCGACTACTTCGCGGCCAAGAAGCGCGGCTCCCCGCTGCCGCTCGACACGGACGAGAGCGTCGGCGCGCGTGCGCCCGAAGAACCGTGCTTCTACGACAGCGAGCGTTACGAACGCCTCGAGCGCGCGCTCGAGGCTCTGCCGGCGGAGATGCGCACGTCGATCGTGCTCCGACGCTTCGAAGGACATTCGAGCAGGGAAGCCGCCGCCATCATGGGCAAGTCCGAAGACGCTTTGCGCAAGCTCTATTCACGCGCGCTGGCCCGCCTCACCTTGCTGCTCGAGGGCGCTGAATCCTGAAGCGTCTTGGCTGAAGCAGCAGCACGAGAAACCAATGAACAGACGAGTCCCAGACGAAGGCGTTGCCGCAGCTCTACCATGGACCAGCCCCGTGCGGCGCGCACACGTCACGACGCTTCAGCTGAACATCGGCCGCTACTGCAACCTCGCGTGCACGCACTGTCACATCGAGGCGAGTCCGCGCCGCAGCGAACGCATGAGCCCGGAGGTCCTCGGACGCGTCCTGCAGTGGATCGCCGAGCATCGGCCCGCGACGCTCGATCTCACGGGCGGGGCACCCGAGCTCCTGCCGGGTTTTCGCGAGCTCGTCGTCGCCGGTCGCGCGGCGGGCTGTGAGGTCATCGACCGCTGCAACCTCGTCGTCCTCGAGGAAGACGGACAAGAAGACCTCGCGACGTTTTTGGCAGCCCATGCCGTCCACGTCGTCGCGAGCCTGCCCTGCTACCTCCAGGCGAACGTCGACGGACAGCGCGGACGCGGCAGCTTCGACGCCTCGGTTCGCGGCCTTCGCCGCTTGAACGAGGTCGGCTACGGCGTGCCGGGGGGTTTGCCCCTGCACCTCGTCTACAACCCGACAGGCGCAGGACT
>CALLZN010000191.1 GCA_937858895.1 uncultured bacterium
GACTTCGATGCGCGTCTTGCCCGTCATCGCTCGGCAGCTTGGCTTGCTCGGGGCCGCGGCCACGGGACGCCTCGGGCGGGCGTCGCAGGTGGTCGACCATGGGTGAGGGTGAGGGGGAGACGGGTGCGCTGCGCCAGGCCTTCCCGAGCGACCGTGATCGATCTGGGCGAAGCTTCGGGGAGCGTGAGCTCGAGTACTTGCGCGAGGTCCTCGAGAGCGGCGCGCTGAACTCGAACGGTGGCCGCTTCGTGCCGCGCTTCGAAGCAGCGTTCGCCCAGGCGCTGGACGTCCGCGCGGCACTGGCTTGCAACTCGGGCTCCTTCGCTGTCCAAGCCTGCCTCGCGGCGCTCGACCTGCCGCCCGGCAGTGAAGTCGTGACTTCGCCGATCACGGACTTCGGGGCGATCGCGGCGCTGCACTTCGCGGGCTTGCGCCCTCGCTTTTGTGACGTCGACCCCGAGACGTTGATGCCGACTTGCGCGACCTTGGAGGCCGCGATCAGCCCCCAGACGAGCGCCGTCATCGTGACCTACCTCTTTGGTCGCGCCTTCGACATCCGCGACCTGGTCGCGCGCTGCGCTGCCCGCGGCATCGACGTCGTCGAGGACGCGGCCCAGGCGCTTGGGGCCTGCGCCAGCGGCCAGCGGCCGGGGACCATGGGCGTCGTCGGCGCCTTTTCCTTCCAGCAGAGCAAGCACATCACCTGCGGTGAAGGCGGGGCCGTGGTGACCCAGCGCTCCGAGGTCGCGCGGCGTGCCCGCCTCTATATCAACAAGGCCTGGCCGTACGGCGAAGCGGACCCGGACCACGAGTTCATCGCGCCGAATGGTCGGCTCAGCGAGCTGCAGGCCGCCGTCGTGCTCGCCCAGCTCGAGCGCCTCGAGGGCTTCGTGGCGCGGCGCGAAGCGAGCGCGCGCGCCTTCCTCGACTCGCTGGCGGGAGGCTGCGAAGAACTGAGCTTCCCGGCCCTCGATGCTGGCGATCGTCACTCGTTCTGGCGGATCCACTTGGTTGCCGCGCCGACGCTCGACATCGATGAAGTCGCGCGGCGCGCGAACGCGCGAGGCCTGCCCTGCCAGGCGCACTACATCGGTCGCCCGGCCTTCGCCTTGCGTGCCTTGCGCGACGCGGGTCACCGCGAGCGCATCGAGGACTTCCCCGGCGTCGCTCGCGGGCTCGCCCATTGTCTGGTCGTGCCGTGGAACGAGCGCATCGAAGAAGCGCACGCCGCCCGGCTCGGCGCCGAGCTCGCCGTTCTGGTTCGGGACTGCCGGCGATGACGAAGGCCGTGGATCCACCGCTCCGCCTCTTGCTCGTCGGGGCTGGCCGCATCGCGAGCGATTGGCTGCGCGTCATCGACAAGGTGCCGGCTGTCGACCTCGTCGGCATCGCCGACCTGCGCTTCGACCTCGCCAAGGCCGTTGCCGAGACGCGCGGCGTCCCGGCCCACGCGACGGTCGAAGCGGCGCTCGCAGCCGGCGCCGTCGACGCTGCCCTCGTCGCGGTGCCGCCGAGCAGCCACGTCAGCGTCAGCCAGCGCTGCCTCGAGGCCGGTGCGCACGTGCTCTGCGAGAAGCCCTTCACGCTCGACCGCGCGAGCGCCGAGCGCCTCTTCGAGGTCGCCGACCAGCGCGGTCTGCACCTCAGCATGTCGGCCAAGTTTCGGCACGTGCCCGACGTGATCGCAGCCAAGGCCAGGCTCGCTGCCGGCGCCATCGGCGAGCCACTCTGCGTGCGCCAGTCCTTCTTGGGTGTCGTCCCGATGCGGGATCGTTGGAACTCCGATCCCGCGCAGAGCGGTGGTGGGGTGTGGATCGACAACGGCACCCATTCGGTCGACCTGCTGCGCTACCTCTTCGGGCCGATCGCCTGGGTCGTGGCGACGGCGCCGCGCGCCAACGACGACCTGGCCGTCGAGGACACGATGCGCGTGCTCTGCGGCTTCGCGACCGGCGCGGCGGCCGCTTCCGGCATGACGGCGGTCATCGACACGAGCTGGTCGCTACCGGCGACCGAAGCCTACTACCTCGAGTGCTTCGGGACGGCCGGCAGTCTGCACCTCGGCTGGTCCGCTTCGATCCTGCGCAGCGATGCGCGTCGTGTGCTGCACGTCGGTGACGGATACGACAAGATGCTCGCGCTGCAGCGCCAACTCGAGCACTTCGTGGCCTGCGCACGCGGCCTCGAGGAGCCCGTCCTCGACCGCGAGGACATCCTCGCGAGCGTCGTGGTCATCGAGGCTGGCTACCGCTCGCTGCGAGACGCCGGCCGTCGTTGCGCTGTTGAAGACACCGTCGCGTGCACAGACGAGAGCTCCGATTCGGCCGAAGGGAAGCGCTAAATCGCGCCGCCCCGCACGCCCCGGTCTCGGCTTCCTTGCAAGAGGGTCGCCAAAGCTGGATCATGACGCGATGCCCCGAATCCATCCGACAGCCATTCTCGAAGAAGACGTCGTCATCGGTGAAGGCACGACGATCTGGAGCGAGGTGCACATCCGTCACGGGGCCAAGGTCGGGTCGAACTGCATCATCGGCGAAAAGTCCTACATCGCCTACGACGTGGTCATCGGCGACCTCTGCAAGCTCAACGCCTTCGTCTACGTCTGCAATGGGGTGACGCTCGAGGACGGCGTCATGGTCGGTGCGCACTCGACGTTCACGAACGATCGCTTCCCGCGCGCCGCCAACTGGGACCTCACCGAGATCTTGCCGAGCGCGCCGACCGAGCACACGCTCCAGACCTTGGTCAAGCGTGGGGCTACGCTCGGCGCCGGTGTCTGCGTCGCTCCTGGGATCACGATCGGCGAGTTCGCGACCGTTGGCATGGCGAGTGTCGTGATCCACGACGTCGGGCCCCACTTGCTCGTCGCTGGCAATCCAGCGCGCCGCCTCGGCTACGTCTGCCGCTGTGGCTGGCGTGTCGCGATGTTCGTGCACGGTCCCGAGCAGGACTTGAAGGAGCAAGGGGTGCCGTGTGGCAACTGCGGCTCGGTTCTCCACTGGCGGCCGGGCGGAACCCTCGAGTGCGTCCGCGGCGCGGCGGGCTGAGGGCTGACTGAGGGCTGACCGGGGCGCTCGTGCGGTGCGCGGTCAGCGTCGGCCCGCGACTTGGACGATGCGGTCCTCTTCGGCGATCCAGGCCGTGAGTTCTTTGCCGTAGACGCAGCCCGTGTCGAGGCCGATGGTCCTGTCGCCGCGCTGCAGGCCCTGGCGGGCCCAGTGCCCATAGACGACGCGGCGCTCGCCCTCGTAGAAGCTGTGCCACGGGGCGAAGGGCGGTGGTGGTGGCGGCCAGTCCGACGTCGGGCGACGGCCGCGGGCGTCGCAGTAGCGCGCTGTGAGGGCGAAGCTGCGCTCTTCGGCCGCCGTGACGACGTCGCTCGGCCCCTCGATCGGATCCTTCGCCTTAAGGTGCCAGCAGCGTGGCGGGGCGGCCGCGTGGACCAGGAGGATGTCGCCGAGATCGACGAGCCAGGGCCATGAGGCCATGAGGTCGAAGAGCGCTTCGCGGTCCTCGGCCTGCGCGAGGTCCGCCGGACACTTGCCTCCGTTCAGGACATCGAAGTCGTGGTTGCCGAGGACGCAGGTAGCTTTGAGGTCGCGGACGAGCCGGAGCACGCCGGCGCTCTCGGGCCCTTTGCGGATGAGGTCGCCGACGAAGAAGAGCTCGTCAGCGGTCGGATCGTAGTCCGTGGCGCGGAGCAAGGCCTCGAGCTCGACGAGGCAACCTTGGACGTCACCCACGAAGATGCGGCGGCGGGACGACCGCTCAGGCACTAGCGCTGTCATGCGAGATCCTTGCCCGGACTGTCCGTACAAGAAAGCGCCGGCCTTCGGACGAGACCGGCGCCTTCGCTTCCGATCCCCAGGGAGAGCTGGATCCCTGAGGCTGACCTCGAACATACGCAAGCTTTCGCGATCTGGCCAGCCGGGGGCGTGCATTCTCTCGATGACTTGTCGCGAGTGTCGCTTCGCGATCCGTGAAGCCGCGTGGTAAACACCACAGTGTGAGCGAAGAGCAGGAAGGGAGCGGCGAACGCGCGCGCTTGCAGCGCTTCGGGCGGGCGGCGTTGCGCATCGCCTCGTGGACGCTCGTATCGCGCGTGCTCGGCCTCGTGCGGGACCGCTACATGTTCGGGCTCTTCGGCAAGGGGCCCGAGCTCGGTGCCTTCCACTTGGCTTGGACTCTGCCGAATACCTTTCGCCGCCTGCTCGGCGAAGGCGCGCTGAGCGCCGCGTTCGTTCCGGTGCTGACCAAGCGCCTCGACAAAGACGGGATCGAAGCCGCGCGACGCACCTTTGCCGCCGTCTTCGGCGCGTTGATGGTCGTGCTGGTTGCGCTCACGGCCGTGCTCTTCGTGGTCGTGAGCCTGCTCCCTGAGGCATGGTTCGTCGACGAAGAAGCGCCGGGCTACGCGCCGCTCTTGCGGACGCTGCTCTTCTTGCTGCTGCCCTACCTCGCGCCGGTCTCGCTCATGACGATCGTCGCGGGGGCGCAGAACGTGCGCGGGCGCTTCGCACTACCGGCGCTGGCACCTGCGGTCCTCAACGCGGTGTGGATCGCGGCCGTCCTCGTCGCGGCGACACGCGACGGCGACTTGGCCGACAAAGCGGTCTTCGTCGCCATCTGCGTCCTCGTCGGCGGCGTGCTCCAGCTCGTCGTCCAGCTGCCAGGCCTCTTCGCGAGTGGGCTCGCGGGGCGACCGCGCTTGGACTTCGCCGATCCGGACTTGCGCCAAGTCGTCAGGGCCATGCTGCCGATGCTGCTCGGCTTGTCGGTCTTGCAGCTCAATACCCTGATCACGCAGTTCTTGGCTGCCTTCCTGATCGACACGGGTGCGCCCTCGATCCTCTTCCTCGGCAATCGCCTGCTCGAGTTCCCGCACGCCTTGCTCGGCGTCGCGCTGGGCACCGCGGTCTTTCCGCTGTTGTCTTTGCTCGGGGGCCGGGGCGAGCACGGCGAGTTTCGCGAGACCGTCGGCCGTGCCTTGGGGATCGGGCTCTTCTTTGCTTTGCCTGCGGCCGCTGGGCTCTTCGCGCTGGCGCCTTGGCTCGTCGATGTGCTCTTCCGGACGGGGCGCTTCGACGCTGTGGCGGCGGCCGAAGCGACGACCGTGACGCGCGTCCTCGCCTGTGCACTGCCGGGTCTCATCGCGGTCCAAGTCCTCGCCCGGACGCACTACGCGCTCGAGGACATGCGCACGCCGCTGCGTATCGCGGTCGTCCTGCTCTTCGTGGCCCAGGGGCTCAATCTCTTCCTCGCGCCACGGCTCGGGACGGCTGGCCTCGCGCTCTCGTCGGCCATCGTTGCGACGGTCAACGCGACTTGGCTCGGCTTGGCCCTCAGTCGACGCGTTGGCGGCGAGGGCTTGCTCGCGCGCACGGCATCGACGCTCGGACGCGCGGGCTTGGCGGCGCTACCGTCGGCGGCTGCGGCTTGGGCGACCGCCGACGTCCTGACGGAGACAGCGGGCTCGTCGCTCACGCTCCGCGCCCTGCTCTTGCTGCTGCTGCCGGCAGGTGTCGGCATCGTTGTCTTCATCGGCGCGGCGCAGGTCTTGGGCGCGCGTGAACTCCTCGAGTTCAGGCGCGGCCTCGCGGCGCGGCGGCACGCGCGGAGTGGCGCTGGCGAAGCCCCACGCGAGGGGTGAGACGCCCCTCGCGCAGGAGCTCACTTCTTAGCGGCCTTCTCTTTGAGGTCGGCGAGGCGCTTGTCGAACTGCTCGAGGAAGGCCGGGTTGATGCCCTCGGCGTCCTTGAAGGCCTTGAGGCAGGTCTCCATGAGCTTGACGTCGACGCTCTGCTCCGCGTGCATGGACGCGAAGTAGTGGGCGTTGAGCTTGGACATCTGGTCCGGGAACTCGAAGCCCGCGCTGATCAGCTTCGCGAACTCGGCGCCCGCGGCCGCCTGCGTCTTCGGATCGCGCGTGACCTTCTTCATGATGTCCTCGACCTTCGCGGTGGCGAGGACGCCTTCGAGCTTCTTCTTTGTGCTCGCGCTGAGCTTGTCGTTCTCGAGCAGCTTCTTGGCTTCGGCTGCGTCGATGCGCTTGAGATCGACCTTTCTCCCGATCAAGGCGTCGAGAGCTTCTGCGTCGCCTTCGGCGACCTTCTTCTCGAGTGCCTCGAGTTCGCTCATGGTCGCCTTGGCGATCTTCATCATTTCGGTGAAGCTCTCGACATCGCGCCCGCCTTCGAGGTTGGCGAGGACGCGGCCGTCGCCGTCGATGGCGACGATCGTCGGGAAGCCTTGGCCGCCGACCGATGAGAGCCTGTCGTCGTCAGGGCGACCTTCGATGTGCGAGGTGATGTGGCAGAGCAACGTGTTCTTCTTGCCGAACTCGGCAAAGTCGTCCTCGAGGAAGAGACCTCCTTCAAGGGCGAGGCACGGCGGTCACGGCGCGTAGCTGCGCGTGAAGTAGGCGAAGATGACTTCACCCGACTTCTTCGCCGCTGCCAGCGTGGCGGCGTAGTCGGTCTTCCAGTTGGTCTTCTTCAAGAACTCGGAAGCGAGCTTCTTCTCGAGGTTCTCTTTCATCGCGTCCTGGTCTTGGGCGGTCGCGAGGCTCGGAGCGAGTCCGGCCACGACGAGGCCCAGGAAGGCGCGGCTCATGAGGTTCCGCATGCGGGGTTCCTTCGTTGACTTGGCGGGCGCCCAAGGACCATCCCCCGGGCAGAATCGCCGTTCTACGACGCCGGTCCGCAAAGAGCCGGAGATTTTTCTGCCGTCAGCGTGCGGGTTGTGAGCGTGCGGCTTGTCAGCGTCCGGGGCCGAAGGTCTCGACGCGGCGCAAGTCGATGTAGGCGTTGTGCGCCTGCGATATGCGGAGGAGGTCGGGGGCGAGGAACTGGAAGCGCCGTGACTCGCGTCGACCAGCCTCCTCGAGCAGAATCGACTCCCCGTCAGCTGAGTTCTGGATGCCAAGGATACTTGCGGTCACGAAGAGCGGCCCTTGGACCCAGTAGCGGCGCATCGAAGTTTGCCACTGCGGATCGCTCTGGCCGCCGCCCATGAAGAGATGCATCGACATGAAGCTCGGCGTGAAGATGACGTAGCCTCGGCCCTGCGCGAGGCCCGCACGCGGCCTTGAAATGCGCGTCACGGCCCAAGTGCCGAGGAAGGGATTGGGCAGGAAGCGCGCGCTGCCGTCGTCTTGCGGTCCTGCTTCCTTCGTCTGCGCATTGCGGTCGAGCGCCTGCTCGATGTTCTTGATGCTGCCCGGCTCTTGTTTCGCGGCGGCGCGCTCGGCCTCGGAGCGCTCCCGCGCCCGTTCGCGCAGGATCCGCTCGGCCTCTTCGGGCGTCGTCGCCTGCTTGCTCATCCGCTCGATCAGCTCTTGGAGCGCGTCCTTCTTGGCGGGCGGCAGCTTGGGGAGCTCTGGCTTCGGCGGCGGGGACTCGGATGGCGGAGCATCTCTCTTGTCTTGCTCCTGCTTGGCCCGCGGCGGCGTCGATGGCGATGGCCCCGGCTCAGCCTGAGCACTGACCGCTGCCCCGGTCGAGAACAAGCTCATGGCGATGGTCAGCGCCCCGACCACGAAGATAGAACGGCGAAGCATGGTCGCGAGCATAGCGCGCGCTGGCGCTATCGCTCGCTCAGGATGTCAGCGTCCGATCGTGACGCGCAACCCGTCGCTCAGCGTCGCTCCGAACGGAGACGAGCCGGGCGTTAGGCAGAGCCACTGCGCGGCGAAGGTCGTGCCGACGAGTGCATTCAGCATAGGAATCTGCACCTGGTCGGAGCTGGATCCCGAGGCGTCCACGGGCATGACGCTCGAGATGGCGAGCGGCGTGAAGTAGAGCTGGCCTCCGGGAAGCACAGCATCGACATCGAGCACGGGTGCGCCGTCGGCGAACCCGACCATCAGGATCGCACCGAGTGCTGCTTGGTTGGCATCACCGATACCGCCAGACATTTCAATTCGCAGCGGGTTGCCGATCTGCGCTAGCACTTGCGGCTGCCGCATCTCGATGCGGAAGCCGCTGTTCGTGGTCGGCATCGCGGCGCCGAAACGCCAAATCGAACCGAGCCGCACTTCATCCGCGCCGAGGTCGACGCGCGCGCCGACCTTCCGCGGATCTCCTTCGTAGTCCGTAGCTCCCGTCGCCAGGCTGTCGCCTGCGTCGATGCACGGCGACGCAGCGTCGAGTTTGTAGAAGGGCCGCTGCAGCATGGGATTCGCGACGAGGTTGCCCGTGCCGGCGAAGGTCGTCGTCCGCGAGCAAGTGTAGCGTGCCGACAGGCGCGCCCCGCCGTAGACCTCTGGCTGGAACGGGTTGTCGAGGACGCAGTGATCGAGGGTGACCGGCTGCGAGCCGAGGTCGAGGGCGTGACCGCCACAATCGGCGATGGTCACGAACTGTGCAAAGGTCGGACTCGTCCCGCCTGCCCGCAGGCCAACACGCGCGGACTGGGCAAGGATGCTGTTCGAGATCGTCACGGGGCACGCGAACGACAGGCCAACGACCGACATCGCCATGCGCGCGCTTCCTCGCACGATGTCGCCGTTCGACGCAAACGTGCCGGTCACCTTGTCACCGATTTGAACATCGATGCCCACGTCGCAAGCTTCGATCAGATTCGATCGCGTGAAGGCACCCAAGGACGGCAAGCGGCCAATGAAGACGAACGCTATCCCTGCAGAGCGAGCATTGCGAATCACGTTGCGCGTGGCCTCGAAGCTCGTTCGCACGTCGGTCCGATCTTGTCCCGTTGCTGTGAATCGCAGCGCGACCTCGTGGTCGATGAAGCTCGACTGATCGACAACGGCACGGCCGCTCATGCCGAGCGATGTCGCGATACCGATCCTATTGCTGCGAAAGGCGCAGCGCTTGGCGCTGAGAGACAAGCTCGTGGCGATCGAGTTGGCTCCGCCGACCAAGAGCGCTGGACCGGAACAGCCACGAAAGAGGCAATCCGTGACGTCCAGGTTCAAGGCGACAAGGGATTGAAAGGGCGGCGCGCTTCTAACGTTGAACTCGACCGGTGCACTCACGAAATCGCAGCGTGAGACCTGCATGAACACCGGGCGTTCGTCGGCAACGACGTCGATCGCCTTTGTCGCACTGGCAAACTTGCACCGCGATACGAGCAGGCTGCTCGTCGCGCACCCTTGGACGTTGAGGCTGACCGATGTGCCGGATTGTCCGGAGAAGTCGCAGTTGTCAACCTCGATTCGCATGTCGCCGACAAAGAGCGGGGTCGGATCGACTTCGAGGGCGGTGATCCCGCCAGTTAGGTTCAAGGACCGGAGGACAAAGTCACCCGCCGCGGACTGGTTGGCGACGAGTGAAACGCCGTTCGCCGGTGCTACGAAGGTAGGCTTCACGGGTCCGACTCCGACGAGTTCGACCGCGCTGGCCAAGGTGAGTGTGGATGTCAGGGCATAGCGTTGATTGCCGCTGATGAGGATGCGATGGCGGCCAGTCGCGGGCGGCAGAACGCGCGTAAGCGCGTAGCCAACGCTCTTCCAGGGCTGGGCCTGCGTGCCACCTGCAGGGACATCGGCACCGCGGATCCCGTCGACGTGGAAGTCCGTCGCCGACAGGCAAGCTGAGATAAGAAGCACGTGCGCGGCAACGCGCGACGACAAAGCCAAAGAATGCATGTTCATGGGTATTCAGCGGAGTTGGTTCTCTGTCTGACTCGGGGGGCTGGGCACTCATATCATAGTCCGAGCTGGCTTGCCCCCTACACGAGCTTCTGGAAGATTGAGATCGTGCTGTCCAGGAAGCTGAACCGATCTCTTGCTCCGGTTAGGATCGACGCCGTGGTCGGTGGGCGGCCTCGACGCTCATGACCATTCCCCAACGCACCCTGTCGATCTTGCTCTGCGCGCTGCCGTGGTGGCTTGGTCCTTGGTTGACGGTAACCGAAGAGAGCGTGGCGCTCGGCTCTTGCGAATTCCCCGTCTGTCCTTGGGCAACGACGTGGCCGGGCTTGGGCTGCCCGGGCTGTGGACTGACGCGCAGTATTGGCTTCGCGCTGCGCTTCGACTTTGGTAGATCTTGGTCGATGCATCCAATGGGCGTCTTCATCCTTGGCCTGTCTGCCGTCGCGACCGCCGTGCATGTCTTCGACGCGGTCCGCTCGAGTTCGAAGACGCTGCCTCTCGATCATCACGCCGCTCGAACGCAGGCGCGACTGCCGACGCGTGTTGCTTCCTCTGCGGTCCTCATCGGCCTCGTGAGTGTTTGGCTTGCACGCATACTGAGTTGATTGATTGGTTGATTGATTGATTGATGGACCGCGAAGCCAGAGCTTCCAAAGAAGGGCTGTGCAGCGTGAAATCGCGGCGGCACGACTTCGGGCGGTCCTCCTAGAACAAAGTCGTTACTTGCACTCATGGACCTATCACTCCCGATCCAGCTAGCAATTCTCGCCGTCTTTGGGCTGATTTGTTCGCTCATCGCGCATCAGCGCGGACGCAATCCCGTCGGTTGGTTCTTCATCGGCGCCTTCCTGGGTTGCTTCGGGATCATCTTGATACTGGTCCTGCCAGATTTGGCGGCCGAACAAGAGCGCATGACACGGATGACGCAGCGCACGCGGCGCCTCGAAGAGCGCTTGACGAAGGAGCGCATGATCGCGGATCAACGGCTGGCCGAAGCGAACCGTCGTCTCGCTGTTCACGACACAGCACTCGGCCTCGACACGGCGCGCGGCCTCGACGCAGCGCGCGAAGTGACGCCCGCCATCGGTCATCGGGGCGCGGCCATGTCACCCCCGCCCTTGCCGCCGCAGAGCGAAGTCCAACGACAGTGGCATTACGCGACGATGGACGCGCAGGAGGGGCCGGTTTCCATCGAGGAGCTACGCACGCTCTGGGCGAGGGCCGAATTGAACCCATCCAGCCTCGTCTGGAAGGACGGTATGCCGGAGTGGTTGCCGATCTCAGATATCCCAAAGCTGCGCGAGGCTCTCGATGTCTGACGCCACACCTCCTGAGTGGTCGAAGCCGCCCGCCTTGCCGAGTCGTTCGCGCAGCGCCGGCGAGGAGAACGCGAGCAAGGATGTTGAACACGGACTCGGACGCGCGCTCTCTGCGCGCTTCGCCGGCATGGTCGAGGGGCGCACGAGCGATGCCGTGCTCTTGCGTGCGCTCTTCGATCAGATCGAAGACAGTGGCTTCGGCACGTTCACGCTCGAGCTCACGGGGAGTGCAGGGGAGCGCTTTCGCATCTTCGCTGAAGAGGCGCGTATCGAACCCGAAGACATGACCGAGGCCAAGCGGCATGCCTTTGCCCGCAGCCTTCAGGGGATCTTCGATACCTGCTCTCTGAAGGCGAGCATCGAGTCGACGCTGCGATCGACCGAGGTCTTCGAGCACGGTGTGCGCGAAACGCTGTTCAGCGCAGTCGACGGTCGACTCCGTGGTGTGTCCAAGATTCGCGAGGCCAGCTCCGCGGATCGCGCAACGGCGTCCGCGATGTCGCGCGGCGAGCACGAGGCTTTCCATGGCCTGCACGGCCGTCGCCTGGCGCTCATCGCCGTGCTCTTCATGGTCGGTTCCGTCCTCGTGCTCTGGCGCTCCGGCTGGATCGATCGCTTCTTCGCAGAGGACGCGTCTGCACTCGAAGTGGAGCTCGGGCTGCTCGACGGGCACCTGGATATCAGTGTCGAGAAGAGCTGGGGTTCGTACGCGATCGAGATCCGACGTGGACCAGAGTTTCCGACGGACAACGATGGCTTCGATGCTCTGCGTGCATCGGCGAAGACTCCGACCGAGCGCGCGACCTACTCGGCGCTCGCCGAAGGCGATGAGCTGTGGTTGCGTCTCGAGAACCGCGACGGCAAGGTCCTCGAAGCGCAGCCCTTTCGCGTGAGGAGCTTCTTGAGCGACGCGTCAGAAAAGATCGAAGTGAAACTCGCAGGCAGAATGGACGCCAAGACCCTGCGCGTGGCCTTGGATTCCGGTAAGAAGCCGCAGTGACGCGCGACGACTTCGAAGTCTGGCCTCCGGGTGCTTCCATCGAAGAAGCCTCGTTCGACGTCCGCTGCGAGAGCTGCGGTCGTGGGTGGAAGGTGCATCCCATTTTGATCGGCAACCGACTGCGCTGCCGCTGCTCGCAGTGGTTGACGATACGGGATTGCCCTTCCGACCCTGGCGGCTTCGACGCGCTGCCGCAGCCCGCGGCGGACGATGGGCTCGAAAGCCGCAACGCTCTTGCCGCTAGTAACGACACGCGCGCTCTGGCCGCGAACGACGAAGCCGCGCTCGTCAGGTCCGCTGATGCGTCTGGTCATACGAGGCATATCGAAGCCGTGCTCGAGTCCACGTTGGACTCGCTCACGTCTTCGAGCGCGCCTCCAAAGCCGGTGGCGCCGCACGAGTTGCGTGGGCTCCGAACCGTGACAGGGGAAGCGCTCGAGCCCGACGATCATGGCGAGTTCACGATGCGCGACGTCCACAACGCGGATCGCCAACGCTACGCGACGCGGGCGCTCTTGGAGCTGTGTGGCATGGTCGCGGCATTTTGGTTACCGATGGCCTTCATCCATTGGGCCTATGTCGGCAAGGATCGTGCGCTTGCGCTTCCGGTCGCCGACGTGATGGCCGGGCTCCTCTGTCTCGCCGTCGCGCGAAGCCACCCGCGACTTGCGCTCGAGGGCCTGCGCATGTGTGCGCCGCGCTACTTCGTCGAAGCCATCGTCGCGGGCGTCGCGGCGCTCGGGATCGCCTTCGCATGGATCGCAATCATCGAGTCCGCGTACCCAATGTTGTCCGACGATTGGCTCGCGAGCCTGCGCGAAGACCTGGGCTTGCCTGTGGCTTTGTTCGTGATCGCGTTCGTGCCGGGCTTCTTCGAAGAGATCGCATTTCGTGGACTCATCCTTGGGCGTGCGCGCGTGTTCTACGGCACACGGCTCGCGATCGCCGTCAGCGCCGCGGCCTTCGCCCTCGCACACGGGGTTGGTCTTGCAACGCCGCTCCACATGGGGATTGGCTACTACCTCGGTTGGTTGAGAGTTCGAAGCGGGAGCCTCGTCCCTGGCATGATCCTCCATGCGGGCTACAACGGCAGTCTGCTCGTGCTCGGTTGACCCCAATGTTGCGTGCGCCAGGAAAGCCTGGTGGAGGTAAGAATGAACT
>CALLZN010000192.1 GCA_937858895.1 uncultured bacterium
GCTCTTCAGCCCCCAACTGCGCGAGCCCAGGCCCGCTCAAGAAGCCCTCGACGGAGCCTCGCTTGCCGAAGCCGACCGGGCCTTCGTCCGCGAGCCGCAGGTGGCCGACCTCGCCGGCGAAGCCGCGCCGCCCCTCGTAGAGCCGACCATCGAGGACGAGGCCCGCCCCCATCCCCGTGCTCATCGTAAAAAAGACCAGCGAAGAGACCGACTTCCCGGCGCCGAAGCGATGCTCGGCGAGGGCCAGGGCGTTGGCATCGTTCTTGGCCACGAAGGGCGCCTCGACCCGCGATCGCAACCAGGCACCGAGCGCAAAGCCGTGCCAACGCGGCATGTTGGGCGGCCGCTCGAAGCTCAGCGTGTCGCGGAAGAATGGCCCGGGACAGGGCACGCCAAGCTGCGTGATCGGGCCCTGGCACTCGAGCCGCGCCACGGCCTCCTCGAGCAGGTCGCGTGGGTCCGCGGTCGCGTCGGTCGGGAAGGTCGCGCGGGACACGAGCGTGCCGTCCTCGCTGCCGCGGCAGATGCCGATCTTGGTCCCTCCGATGTCGATCCCAGCAAGGCTCGCCTTCATGTCCCGGATCTTGCGCTTTACGGCGCTGCGCGTCGAGCACCGAGCGACCGGGGCAGAAAGGGCGCGCGCTGCCGCGGCCTTCGGCGTACCTTCTGCGCACAGTGTTCGAAACTCTGACGACCGGCATCGACGGCCTCGACGCGATCCTCGGCAGCGGCATCCGCTTTCCCGAGGACACGGCGGCCTTTCTCTTCATCACGGGCGAAACGGGTACGGGCAAGACCCTGCTCGGCCTCGAGCTCTTGACTCGTGCCTTTTGGAGCGATGACCACGGCGGCCGCACCTTCCTCTTCTACTCGGTCGAGCAGTCGCCGTCCGACGTGCACAAGAAGCTCGAGTTCGACTTCGGCAACTACTTCGGGTCGCCGAGGCCCGTCCGCCTCGTCGACGCGGACAACCCCGCCAAGTACTGCCTCGAAGTCGAAGCGCCGAGCGGCGGCACGAACCGCCTCGTTCTGACGCATGCGCACTCGGCGCTGCCCACGGCCAACGGCTTCCCAGTCGACATCGAGTGGATCCAAGCCGAGATCGGCAACTATGGTCGCATCGAGGACGTCGGCATGGTCTGCATCGACAACGTCGGTCTCTTGCTGAACGACCTCGAGTACTTCGAGAAGCGCGCCGCCTTGCTCGAGGCTCGCAAGCTCCTCATGCACCACCGCATCCACGGCATCTTCATCCAAGAAGAATCGGGCGGCGCTATGCGCTTCCCGAGCCCTGAAGAGCTCTCGACCGACGTGCTGATCCGCCTGAGCTTCGAAGACACGGCGCGCTTCAAGTCGCGCTCGATCGAGATCCTCAAGGCGCGCCACCAGTATTACTACCGCGGGCGCCACCACTTCTCGATCGCTGGCCGCGGCGTCAATCGCTCGCTCTACCTCGGCGCGCGGAGTGAACGCGGACCGGGCACACACATCTATCCGTCTCTCGCTGCGCAGCTCTCGCTCGCCCGCGACGAGTCGCAGCTCCGCGTGCCGCGGCGCGGCCGCGATGCGATCGAGATCGGGCCGGCCGAAGTCGCGACCGCCTTTCGCAACGGCACGGCGCCCGGTCGCCTGAGCTCGACGGTCGTCCTCGCGGAACCAGGCACGCGCTACACCGGCTACGCCCTCAACTGGCTCGCGCGCGGCATCGAGGCAGGACGCGCGGGCCTCCTCGTGTCGACCAAAGAAGACGAGGACGCGATCACGCGAATCTGCGAGAACCGCACTTCACTGCACTCGCTGCTCGGACCCGCGATCGAGGCCGACGGTGGGCGCACGCTCTCGCCGCTCTTCCGCTTGCTCTACCTGCACCCGGAGTTTCTGTCGGCCGGCAAGTTCACCTCCGACATCATGCGCATGTGCGAGCCCGGCGACGTCCGCGACGGGACGGCTTCCGAACCGCGCATCGAACGCCTCGCCTTCGACAACGTGCACAAATTGCACCGCCGCTTCCCGCTGCTCGAAGGCCAGGACTTCTTGATCCCGGCCCTGCTCGACTTGCTGCGCTATCGCAGCGTGACGCCGCTCTTCATCGAACACGTGCCGACGAGTCATCAAAGTGGCGACCTGGACTTCGACCCGTCGCAGATGCTGTCGACCTTCGACAATGTTCTCCATCTCTTCCTGCGGGACAGCGATGGCGTGCCGGCGAACCACGTGCGTATCCTCAAGTCGGTCGGCAACGACTTCGACACACGCGCTTTTCAAGTCACGCTTTGAGTACCAGTAGCGGACCCTGAGGCTTCGACGCAATCGCCATGGAAACCCAGCAACAGACGGTCGCCATCTTCGTCGGCGGCGGCCCGGCGCCCGGCATCAACGGCGTGATCGCAGCGGCGACGATCGAAGCGCGCAATCGCGGTTGGCGCGTCCTCGGCCTCTACGACGGCCTCTCGTGGCTCGCCGAAGGCATCACGACACAGACGCGGAGCCTGCGCATCCGCGACGTCTCACGCATCCACGGCACGGGCGGCTCGATCCTGCGCGTCTCGAGGCGCGGCAACGTGCACGAACCCGAGATCCGCAAGCGTGTCCTCGAAGGCCTCGGGCGCCTCGGTGTCAATGCGCTCATCTCGATCGGCGGTGACGGCACGGCGAGCGCCGCCGCGGCCCTCGCGCGCGAAGGGACGCGCCTACGAGTCATCCACGTTCCGAAGACGATCGACAACGACCTCCCGATTCCGGGCGGCTTCTCGACCTTTGGCTTTCAGACTGCGCGCCACATCGGTGTCGAGCTCGTGCAACACCTGATGGAGGACGCGAAGACCACTGGGCGCTGGTACCTCGTGATCACCATGGGCCGCGACGCCGGCCACCTCGCGATGGGCATCGGCAAGGCGGCAGGCGCAACGATGACCCTCATCCCCGAAGAGTTCTCGAGTGACCGCGTCAGCATCGATGAGCTCGCGCTCCCGATCGAGGGCTCCATCATTCGCCGGCTTTCAGAAGGACGCCGCGACGGCGTCGTCGTGATCGCCGAAGGCCTCGCGCGCAAGATCGACACTTCGACCATCGTCGATGAAGCCTGCATCGAGCGCGACAACCAAGGGCAAGTCCGCCTCTCGGACCTGCCGCTCGGCAACGTGCTCCGCTCTCACTTGAACAAGACGCTCGAGGCGCGCGGCATCGACGTCAACGTGACGACCAAGGTCATCGGCTACGAGCTGCGCTGCGCGCCACCGATCCCCTTCGACACCGAGTACACGCGCGAGCTCGGCTTTGCGGCGATGCGCGCCTTGCGCAAGGAGACGGCCAACGGCGTCGTCTGCCGCGTCGACGGACGCATTCAGGTCCTTCCCTTCGAGGAGATGATCGATGCCGAGACCGGCCGCATGCCGGTCCGCATGGTCGACACGAAGTCCGAGAGCTTCATGGTCGCCGCGCGCTACCAGATCCGCTTGCGCAAGAGCGACCTCGACGATCCCGAGCGCCGCGCGCGCCTGGCCTTGGCATCGGGCCTTGATGAGGCGGGGCTCATCCAGCGCTTCCAGAGCATCGCCGTCAAGGACCACTGGTTCGGGGAAGAAGTCCCAGAAGAGTGAGGGTGGGCGGCAGCGGGCGCCTTTGTTTGTTAGACTCGGTGCTTCCCTTCTCCTCTCGACTCCTCTTGAGATTTCACGCATGAATCCACACTGCAAGATGGCCACTGGCCTTCTCGTCGCGAGTCTTCCCTTCGCTGCTTCGCTGCGCGCTCAACACCCGGTCACGATCCCTGAAATGTACACGGGCTCGTTCGCAACGAGCTCGAACGCCTTGCCGCTGGGGCGCACGAAGGCCTTCATTCAATACTTCATCGACGGCAAGCACGTCGGCTTGCGCTCGCCCATCGTGTCCCAGATCGGTTGGCGCCGCGCGTCGACAACGGTCACTTCACCAGCCGCCACGATGCAGCTCGAGATCGTGCTCGGCGCGACCTCTGCGACCTTCTCGACGCTGAGCACGACCTTCGCTGCGAACTTCACCGGCACGCCAACGCCCTTCCTCGCGCTCAAGGCCCTCAACTTCCCGGCCTTCTCGAGCGCTACCACGGACCCAGACGTCCCGGCACTTTGGATCCGGGGAGACCGTCCGTATATCCACACGATCGGCTCGTCGCTCATCATCCAGGTCGACAACCAGAGTTCCCCGACCGCGGGCTCGCTGACGGGCTGGAACTCGGACTCGATCCTCGGCGGAAGCACGACTTCGGCCATCATCACGTCGACCGACGCGAGCTGCGGTGGCCAACTCACGACGAGCTACGCCGCGGGCTCGGTGTCGCTCAGCGTGAGCGGCGCCCAGCCGAACCTGCCCGTGGTCTACCTCCTCGGACTGCACCTCGCGGCACCCTTCGACTTCGGCGCGATCTTCGGTCCGACGTGCACAGCCGTCGTATTGCCTGACATCACGATCGGCGTGGCCGCGAATGCTGCGGGGCAACACAGCTTCAGCTTCCCGCTGACGACGCCAGTGACCGAGACCCTCGTCGTGCACTTCCAGGCGATCCACCTGTTCAACAACCAGCTCGTGACGACGAACGCGACGCACATGTCGATCGGCAATGCCGGTTTGTGCAACTACCTCTACAACTGGACGACCTTCGGGCCGACTGCCCAGTATGGGCCGTACACGACGAACCGCGGGCCTGTCCACTTGATCCGCTGAGCGACGCGCTGCGCTCCATCGGCGCACCCCGTCAACGACCGCGACTGTCGATGACGCCCCGGAGCGCTAGGCCGGTCGACGTTCGCCTAAGGACGGCCTCGAAGGCTGTCGAGTTGAAGAAGCCTTCGCCTAGCGCCCCGCGGTCGCAGACGATTGCCCCGTTGCGTGGCGGTGCGGTCGCGTTTTCTTGCGAAGTGCGCACGAGTTCTTCGGCGGTCGCGGCCATGCCGTTGGTCGCGACCACGACGACTTCGGACCCGACATAGCAGAGCAGGGCCTTCCCGAAGACGCGCCGCTCGAAGACGAGAATCTTCTCGGCGCCGGGCAGCTCGCGTGCAGCCTCGCCGCTCATGTCTTTGACGGCCTCGAGGACGAGAGCGCGGTCGAGCATGCGAGCGACCATGCAGTAGTCGAGGGCGCGTTGACTGCGCCTTGCGTAGATGCCCCACTCGGGGTCGAGGGCTTGCCAGAGCTCACGCGACAAGAGCCGACCGAGGCGCAGCGACTTGAGGACTTCGATCGGGTTGACATCGATACCTAGGCCGCTGCCGAGCGTGAGCATGGCCGCGAGGCCATCGATGATCGCGAGCGGATCGAGGCGCAGCACGGCGTAGGCGACCGGCGCATCGTCCTTTGCGCGCAGTCGTTCGAAGGCTTGCTCGAAGCGCAGGGGTGCAGCCTCGAGCGCGAGTGCACGCGCGATGCCGACGGGAGTGCGCGCCAAGACAGTCGTCGCGTCGAAGCGCAGTCGCCGCTCGTTCTTGCCGGTCGAAGGCTCGGGCCGCGCGGCAACCGCGAGACTTCGAAAACTCGTGAGGCCAGGAATGCGCGTCAAGATCGACTCGAAGCCACGCGCGGCGCTGCCGCTCCACATACTGCGCGCCTCGGCAAGATCGATAGCAAGCCGCAGCCCACCCGCGTCAGCAGGTTCGAACCCTGCGCCCTTCGTGCTCTCGTCCTCGAAGGCCAGCGCCTCCGTCATCGAAGCCGTGAGCGTCGTGAACCAAGCCTGGCCGTCGAGGCGAGCGGCGAGTGCTTCGTGGCTCGCAGGCCACGGCTGTGGTTCGACGTGCATGCCCTTCACGTCTCGCTCGACGCGCCAAGGGCCGCGCAAGCGCGCTTCGAGCGCCTCGCCCCTCGCTGCGTCGATGCTCAGCCGCGCCATCGCGGCGACGGCGCGCTCGGCGCGACGATCGAGCGGCGCCAAGAGGACGAAGTGCCCGGCCTCGGCATCGAAGACCGCCTCGACGCCACCGAGCGGAAGCCGCTCGAGCGCAGCAAGCAGGACCCGAGGCGCATCGGCGTCCCACTCGACGACGCAGTAAGCGTTGGCCGGCGCATCCTCGAGGCCGGGCAAGCTCGGCGGCACGACAGCGCGGTCACACGCGGCGAGGAAGAGCGCGCAGAATGCCGGGACGGCGCGCATCCGGAACTGCCTTCGGGCCGGCCTCAGCGCCCAGCGAGCCATTCGATCAAGACGCGCACGCCCGCACCCGTACCTCCGCTTTGGTAGTAGTCCCGCGGGCGCGCGCCCCAGGCCGTTCCGGCGATGTCGAGATGGACCCAAGGCGTGTCGCCGACGAAGTACGAGAGAAAGGCCGCACCCGCCGTGCTTCCGTTGCCGTCCTTCGGCGAGTTGATGTTCTTGAGGTCGGCGAAGCTGCCCTTCATCTGGTCCTTGTGTACGTCGAAGAGCGGCAACTGCCAGCAGCGATCGTCGGCGCGATCGCCGGCGGCGATGACCTCGTCGATGAGGGCCTGGTCATTGCCCATGGCGCCCGTGACCTCGTGGCCGAGCGCGACGATGACAGCGCCGGTCAGGGTCGCGAGGTCGACGCAGGCCGAAGGCTTGTAGGTGCGAATCGCCCAGGCCAAGGCATCACAGAGAATGAGCCGGCCTTCGGCGTCGGTGTTGAGGACCTCGATGGTCGTGCCGTTGCATGCGGTGACAATGTCGCCGGGCTTGCTGGCCATGCCGTCGAGCAGGTTCTCGCTCGCGGGCACGACGCCGACGACACGTTGCTTCGGCGTGACAGCACCGCTCTTGATCGCATGAAAGAGCCCGAGCACGGCGGCGCCACCGCACATGTCGTAGCGCATCTCGTCCATGCCGGCCGCCGGCTTGATGCTGATGCCGCCGGCATCGAAGGTCAGGCCCTTGCCGACGACGAGGACGGTATCGCGCTTCGAGCTCGCCTTGGACGCCTTCGCGCCGGCGGCCTTGCCGCTCGCCTTTGGCTCGTACTCGAGGACGATGAGCTGAGCCTCTTCGCTCGAGCCGCGGCTCACCGAGAGAAGCGCGCCCATGCCGAGCGCCTTCATGCGTGCCTCACCGAGCGCCAAGAAGCGGATGCTCCCTCCCGCGAGCTTCTTGGCCTCGGCGGCGAGGCCCTTCGGCGTCAGCAGGTTGCCAGCGCGATTGCCGAGGTCCCGCGCAAAGCAGGTCGATGCGCCGCGCAGGGCGCCGTCCGCGACGCCTTTCTGCATCGCCTTGGGCAAGTCGTGCGCCTCGCCCATGACGACGACGGTCTTGGTGGGTGCTGCTTCTTTCTTCTTGCCACTCGGTGCGTCGTACTTGTAAGCGCCGAGCACGACGCCTTCACCGAGGGCGCGGCCGCTCGCCTCGTCGCCGAGCGTCGCGCACGACTCCAGCACGCCGTCCGCGAGAGCGAGAACGCAACCCGGTGCCTTGACCTGGATCGCGTGCTGGACGGCGATGGCTGCGCACTGGCGCAGTTTTTCGGTGGTCACGTCGTTGCCGACGGCGATCAAGAGCAAGCGCTTCGCGTTCGCCTTGCCCGAAGGATAGAGGATGCACTTCGAGCGGAATTGCGTGGGCAGGTCTCCGGCCTCGAGCGCGGCCGCACCCGAGTCTTCGAAGCCCGGGGGAAAGCTCAGGGTCGAGGTCGCGCGTCGCGCCTTCTTGGCGCCCTTCGATGCCGCCTCGGAATCAGCGCGGATCAAGAGAACGAGGAGGTCGGTCTTGGCGGCCGTAGCTGCGCCAGTCTTGGTCGTCACCTGCATGCGGGCTGAGGTTAGACGCCCAGGCGATCCCGAACAACGACCGCTGTGGCCAAGCGTCGACGAGCGCGCCGCGGTGATGGATTCGGGTGATGAACTCGGTCGATGGATTCAGAGCTGCGGCAGGTCTCCGACCCAGTCGTGCGAGTCGTCCTCGTAGGTCTCCCGCTTGAAGATCGGCAGCTCGCGCTTGATGCGGTCCATGACGAGGCGTGCGGCATCGAAGGCCGGCCCGCGGTGCGCGGCGGCGACGACGACGACGATGCTCGCTTCGCCGATGCTGACGCGACCGAGGCGGTGCACGACGTGAAGCCGGCCGACCTCGAGGTCGCGCACGACCTCCTCGAGCAAGGCGCGGCCCACCTCGATGGCCATGTCGTCGTAGGCCTCATAACTGAGCTCGCGGACAGCACGGCCACCGTGGTGGTCGCGCGTCACGCCATGGAAGGTGACGAGCGCGCCATCGTGGTCACTGCGCACCGCCTCCTCGATGGCGCGAGCGTCGATGCGATCCCTGGTCAGCGACAAGACCACGCGCTCCGGAGGCACGTTGGTGTCACCTGGCGCTCCGCTCCCGCCGCTGATCGCCGGGACGCAGGCGACCTCGTCCCCGTCGGAGATGGCCGTCTCATCGTTCGCGTAGGAGCGATTGACCGCAAAGACGTAAGGCACGCGCGCGAAGGCCGGCCAGCGCTCGGCGAGGCTCTGCCGCAGGTCAGCGAGGACGATGCCGTCGGGGACCTCGAGTTCGAAGCGCCGCCCGCCCGCGATGTCGGGCAGGGAAGCGAAGAGCAGGACGACGATGCGCATGGAAGCCGATCATCGATGGCACGGCACGCCATGGGAAGGCGATGGGTCATTCTTCCATGTTCCAAATCGCCGCTGCACGCGCGGACCTATATCCGCACCGCTTGGTAGGATGTTGGTGCTGGCGAAGTGCTGGCGTAACCGGACGCGCTCGGTCGAACGAGCCGTGCGCGTTTCGTACAGGATCGCCTGCTCCTGTTCTTCAGCCATGAGTCTCCCTTCCGAGTGCATCCCTATGATCAAGACCCTTCTCTCCCTCGCCGTTCTCGCCGCCCCGGTCGTGGCACAAAGCACGACGATCCCGGCCGGCTTCGATTCGACCCCCGGCGGCAATAGCTTCTTCCATTGGGGTTCAACAGCCGGCCGCACCATGCAGGTCGCTGACCGCTCGAACCCGCGCCCGCGCCCGATCTCGGAACTCTCGTTCCGTCGCTTGCCGAACGCGACGTCCTTCCCGGCGGGCACGATCGACGCCGAAGTGATCATGTCGCAGAACCCGATGAGCTTCCTCGACATCCACTTCGACTCGAACGAGCGCAGCAACCGCCGCAGCGTGCTCAAGGGCACGGTCAACACGCCCGACTGGTCGGTCGCTGTGCCGAACCCGACCTTCGACTTCACCTTCAAGTTCGCGGCGACTTGGGTCTACACCGGCCAGGACGCGCTGATGTGGACGATCCGCTACTCGAACTCGACACACAGCGGTGGCTCGATGGACCGCGCCTTTGGTGCGATTCGTATCACCACGGCTGCGACGTCACTCGGTGCCGGCTGCGGTAACCTCACCGGCACGATGGATGTCCAGAACAGCGGCAACTACGCGGCCGAGGTTGGAATGCACCTGCTGGTCGGTGCGACCGGCGCGCCGGCCAACGCTCCGGCTTGGATCCTCATCGATAGCCAGCCGGCCAACCTGACGATTCCAGGTCTCTGCGCGACGCTGCAGGCATTGCCCAACATCATGCTGCCCTACGGTGCGGCCGACGCAGCGGGCACGCTCACGAAGAAGTACCTGACCTTCCCCTACATCGGCAGCCTCGTGAGCGGCACCGTCGTCTCGCAGTTGCTCTTCTTCGATCCCTCGCAGACGGGCCTGCCCTTCGCGCTGACGGGCGGTCACTCCGGCACGATGCCGGCGAGCAGCAACACGCTCGGGACTGCGACTGCATACGCGTGGAACTCGGGCGCCACGGCCACTGTCGCGACCGGCGACTTCTGGTTCTTCACGGGCGCTCCGGTCGCGAACGCGAAGTGACGAGCCTCAGCGCTGCTCGCGATTCGAGCGGCGCAGCGGAAAGTCCTGGCGGCCGACGAGCCTGACGAAGGCCGTATCGGCCGCCGGGTTGATCGAAGCCTCGAGGCCCAAGTCGATTGCCTTGCGCAGCAGCTCGACTGCGCGCGCGTCGCCCGTCTCGTCGGCTTCGAGCCGCGCACGGGCACCGTAGCGTGCAGCGTCATAGAGAACGGAGGCACGCGCCCCTGCCGTGCGTGCGCTCCCGGCATCCTCGCTCACAGTGTCGACGCAGAACCCGAGCACGAGCGATGCTGCTTCTTGGACCTCAGTCACGGCTGGGTGGCGCTCGGCGACTTCCCGCACGATGTCGACGCTATCGTCGACGCGACCGAGTGAGAGGCGAGCATGTGCCAAGGTCTTGATCGTCTTCGCGAGCAAGGCGCGCCCTTGCAGGTCGGGTCGCGGTGCCGTGAGTGATCGATCCGCGGCGCGAAGAGCGGCTTCGAGCAAGGGGTCGGCCTCCTCCAGTCGCCCTGCCTGCGCCAGGAACCAGCCGTGGTTGTGCTTGGCGAAGGCCTTGTAGTAAAGGTAGCGGCCGTAGTCGGGCTTGCTCTCGTGGAGCGCCGCGTAGATCGCGGCCGCGGCTGCGAAGTCCTTGCAGGCAGCTTCGAGTTGCTGTTGCTGACCACGGAGCGTCGCGCGCGTCGTGTAAGCGGTCGCGACGGCGAGGTCCGACTCGTCGTGCTTGCCGACGAGCGTCGAGGCTTCCTCGATCACCGACGTGACGGCGGTAACAGCGTCGTCGACGCGCGACGCCCCGAGGGCAGCGAGACTCTGTGCCAAGTTGACCTTCGTGCCGATGCGCAGCGCCTCTTCGTGCGCGTCGGGTGGGTCGCGGCGGGCTTGCTCCCGCATCGCGGCTTCTTCTTCATGGATCGCGATCGCCTCGAGCGGCCGACCGTCGGCGTGGAGCATGAGGCCGTACTCGCGCAGAATGTCGGCCAAGAGCAAGCGCGGTTTGACGAGCTCGGGGTGGTCGGCGACTTCGGCGCGCGCGGCATCGACGCCTTCGAGCGCGACCTCGCGCGACGTGGCGCTCGCTTGGTTGCGCCGCGCGAGTCGTAGCAGCAGCATGTCGGCGCGCGCGAGCGGCAAGCGCCACGCGACGCGATCGGCATCACGCTCCGCCACGATGATCGATCGCGCGAGTTGCAGCGTGCGTTCGGCTTCGGCTGCGCGGCCGAGCTCGGTGAGCTTATCGCCCATCGACGTGCGCGCCTGACCGAGCAGGAGAGCGATCTCGCTGGCGAAGGCCGCATCGTCGCGGCTCCTCTGGGAGGTCGCGGCAAGTTCGAGGAGGTCGACGACGCGCTGCAAGTCGTCGTGAGCTTGTTGCGGTGGCGGCTCTTCGAAGACCACGAGGTTGTTGCGGATGCGCGCCTCGAGCAGCGGTAGTACATGGTCGGCGAGTTGCTCTTCGGGCTTGTTGGCGCTCGTTGCGCGCAGCGAAGCGTCGCAGTCCTTCGCCGCGGCAAGGGCCGCGCGCATGGCCGACGCGGCATCCTGCGGACGGTCGAGCAGCTCGAGCAGCCGACCATGCTCGGCGAGCGCCGCCGCGCGCGCGTGGAGGACGCGGGCGCGCAGCTTTGCTTCGCCCTCGAGTTCGGTCAGCATGCGCAGGGCGACATCGAAGGCCTCCGACGCGGCCTGCAAGCGACCGAGGTCACGCAACAACTGTCCCGCCTCGACTTGGGCCGCGGCGACGTCGAGCCGCAAGGCTGGATCGCGCGGACGCTGGTTGCGCAAGCCGTCATAGAACTGCAGGGCGTCCTCCAAGATGTCGCGACGCACGCGTTCGGCGCGCGGCACGCGCGGAAGCTTCTCGTTGGCGGCCTGCACGAGGCGGAAGACCGCGTCTCGTGCGAGGCCGTAGAAGTCCTCGGTCTCGACATGGGCAATGCGCTCGCTCTCGCGCGCACGGCTCGTCTGCCACCAGAACGTGAGGCTCAGGACCAAACTCGTCACGAGCGCCACGAGCACGATCGAGGCCGCTGCGACGAGCAAGCGATTCCGGCGTACGAACTTGTGGAAGCGATAGGTCAGCGACTCGGGCCCGGCGAGTATGGGCTCGTGCTTCGCGAAGCGCTCGAGGTCGAGCGCGAGTTCGAGCGGCGACGCATAGCGACGCTCGCGGTCCTTGGACAAGGCCTTGCTACAGATCCAGTGCAGCTCGCGCGAGAGCGGCTCGCGACCGTTCTTCTTGGCGAGCTTGTCGACGGGCGGCGGCTCTTCGTGCAAAAGGATGCGCTCGAGGTCGGCCGCGCTCGAAGTGCGCAGTCGTGCCGACTCGAAGGGCAGGGAGCCCGACAAGAGCTCGTAGAGCACGACGCCGAGCGAATAGACGTCGGTCCGCGTGTCGACGTCGGCACCTTGGCTCAGGGCCTGCTCGGGACTCATGTATTCGGGCGTGCCGAGCACCTGTCCGACACGGGTCATCATGGCCGCGCTGGCCGGGTCTTCTGCTTGATCGTAGACGGCCTTCGCGACGCCAAAGTCGATGACCTTGGGCATGGCCAAGCCGCCGTCTTCGACAACGAGGATGTTGCTCGGTTTGAGATCGCGGTGAATGACGCCGCGCTGGTGCGCGTGCTGAACGGCGTGACAGACTTCGCCGAAGAGCCGCAGCCGGGTCGCGAGCCCCGCCTCGCGCTCCTCACACCAAGTCGTGAGCGAGACGCCATGCACGAGCTCCATCACGAAGTAAGGAGCCGCATCGTCGGTGACGCCAGCGTCGTGGAGCTTGGCAATGCCGTGGTGATTCATGAGCGCCAGCGCTTGGCGCTCGGCGAGGAAGCGCGCGACGATCTCGCGGTTGCCCTGCCCGTTGCGGATGACTTTGATCGCCACGTCGCGGCGCAGCGGTTCGTGTTGGCGGCCGTGGTAGACGACGCCCATTCCGCCGGAGCCGAGCCGGGCGACGATGTCGAAGCCACCGATGGACTTCGGGTCGACGGCCGACGCTTCGACCTGCAGCAAGCCCATGGCCTCGAGTTGCGCGAGCCGTTGCCGCACGCGCGTCTCGAGTTGCGGCGCTTCACGGCACGACGCGGTCACCGGGTCCTTGTCGCCGCGCTCGATGGCCTCGATGCAGCGCGCGACGAGGTCGCGGACAACGTGGCTGTCGGGACGGTTCTCCATCGCGCTGAAGCTAACCGATTCACGCGCCAGCAGGATGCGCGTGCGTCAGCAAAGAAAACCACGTTGCCACGAACGAAGCCACATACGGGGTCGCTCCTCCTTGTGTCGCGAGCCTCTTTGCTTCGACCCCGCGCGTCTCCG
>CALLZN010000193.1 GCA_937858895.1 uncultured bacterium
TTCGCCGCCGCGCTCGATCATCGCCGCGAGGCGCTTGGCTTCCGTGATCGCTGCTTCGCGTCCGACCTTGGACGCCATCGTGACGCCGGCAGCAGCGCGGTGCTTGCCATCCCGCATGTGGATCGGGACCGTGACGTCAATGGCGCCATCTTCGTCGAGGACGATCGTCTCGCCGCTCTCCATGGCCTTCAGGTCTTCGGGGTCCGAAGGCTTGCCGAGTTTGTCGGCGTTCGAGCTCGCGATTGCATGATAGGAGTCGCCACCCTCAGGGATGGCATGCAGGGTCAAGCGGAGCACGTCGGGATTTTGCTTGGCCATCGATTCGATGAAGGCCTGAGCGCTGGTATCGACGTGATGCGACCCGCACGAAGCGGTGACGATGCAAGCGAGCGACAATACTACGGTGCTGATTTGGCGAAGCATGGAGACCATCCTCGCTCCGCCAACGCTTGGGTCAAGCTCCGATCTTCGCCGCGGCTCCGTTGGAGAACGATAGTCCCAACGCGTTCGCGCCAGCGTCCAGGACTGCCCACTGCTGGTAGAACTGCACGCCGATCAAGGAACTCTGATTCGGTAGCCCGAGCTGCGCGGATGCGCTGCCGCTCGCGTCCGTCGGAAAACCGAAAGTGAAATCGAAGGAGACGAGCAGGTTGCAGTTGGCGGCGCCCGCAACCGTCAAGTCGAGCGGTAGAGGAATCACACCCCAAGTGGTGTTCGAAACGCCCGTGATCAGCAGAGCAGCCGAGCTCGCCTTGCCCGAAGTCATGTTCACCGTGAAAGGCGTCGAGATCGAAGGCACGCCGCTATTGCCAATGGCCGGCACCGCACCACCGACCTGGTTGCAGCAGATCACGTTGTAGTTCCAGCGAGCGGTGTAAGGGCCGCGCCAAGCTGGGCCGCTGTGCCAGTGCTCGACGTTGTCGGGTCCTGCCGACATGTAGGGCAGGCGTCCCGGGTTGTCGAAGGAGATGAAGAACTTCGTGTTGGGTTGGATGATGACGGGCGTCGCGAAACGGCCACGGTGCCATCCTGGCGTCGAAGTCCACGCGATCTGCGTCGTGCCGAGCACTGTTGCGGTAGGGGCGCCGGCCGCATCCGCTGCCAAGAGCGAGAGGTTGCCGTTCAGGTTGCCCGATTGAGTCGATGCATAGAGCTCGACGGCGCAAATCAGTCGAATGCTCGCACCGCTATCGGCTCCGAGCGCGAAGGTTGGGACTCCGGAGTTGCCGCCCCAGGCCCCCGTGAGGTTCTTGTTGAGGCAGCCAGTGACGACGCCGCCAGTACCGGGGCAACCATTTCCGAAGGCCGAGTAGGAACCGGTCTGAGCGTTCGCGGTGACCGCCAGACACGACGCAGTGGCCCAGGTGAGAGCTAGAGACTTGATGCTGATCTTCATGGTGAGTTGCTTGCTTCGAGTGAAGTTGACCTGAGGAATGGACTCTCCCCAGGAACAGACAGGAATGGAGAAACGCGTGGCCGATGAGCGGCCCCCTGCGACATTCTGAGCGGGCTTGCTGGACAGGTGGCGAGCAAAATGCTCCATAGGCTCGCGCCGGGAAAGATTCCGTGCGCGAGGGTCAGGCGCCGATCTTCGCCGCGCCGCCGTCCGAGAATGCGAGTCCTAGCGCGTTGGCTGCTGCATCGAGCACTGCCCATTGCTGGAAGAACTGAACGCCGATCAGAGAAGTCTGATTCGGCAGTCCAATCTGCGCGGATGAGTTGCCGTTCGCGTCGGTCGCGACGCCGAGGGTAAAGTCGAAGGAGACGAGCAAATTGCAGTTCGGCGCGCCCGCGACCGTCAGGTCGAGCGGCAGCGGGATCACGCCCCAAGTCGTGTTGGATACGCCGGTGATCAGTAGTGCCGCAGAGCTCGCCTTCCCCGAACTCATCTTCACCGTGAAGGGCGTCGAGATCGAAGGTACTCCTGTGTTGCCAATGGCTGGAACTGCGCCGCCGACCTGGTTGCAGCAGATCACATTGTAACTCCAACGCTGCGTCGTGAAGGGGCCACGCCAAGCGGGCCCGCTGTGCCAATGTTCGACCGAGTCAGGTCCCGAAGTCATGATCGGAAGTTGTCCCGGGTTGTCGAAGGCGATGAAGAACTTGGTGTTGGGCTGGATGATGACCGGCGTCGCAAATCGACCTCGATGCCAACCTGGCGTCGTGGTCCAAGCGATCTGTGTTGTCCCGAGCACGGTCGCAGTCGGTGCGCCGGTCGCATCTGCAGCAAGGAGTGAGAGGTTGCCTGTCTGCGGCGCAGAAGCGGCAGCGTAGAAGTCGACGGCACAGACCAGTCTGATGCCAGCGCCACTGTCTGCGGCGAGCGCGAACGTCGCGACTCCTGTGCCGCCGCGTAAGGTCTGGCCAAGGTTCTTGTTGAGACAGCCGGTGACGACGCCGCCCGATCCTGCGCACCCACTACCAAAGGCCGAGTACGTGCCGGTCTGGGCTGTTAGCGCAAAGGCCATGCACGATGAGGCCGTCAAGGTGAGGAAGAGAGTATGGATTTTCACTGTAGTGCTACCTGTTGTCGAGTGAGTGACTTGTCTAGTGAGCGATCCCGAGCTTCGAGGCCGCGATGCCCAGCAGATCGTTTGAGAAAGCGAATCTGCCTGCGGCGACATGGTAGCAAGCCGCCGCGCATCGGTCAGTCTTGGGCCAACCCTGCAAACGAAGGCCCGACTCGGATTCTCGTCGCATCGCGCCAAAGGAAGCCCGCGGCGAGGGGCGTCGAGCCCTCTCGATGGCGCTTCGCAAAGTCCTTGGCCATCTCGACGTTCACGAGCCACGGTCCAGCCGACAAGAAACGGCAGAGCTTGCGATCCGGCAGCGCCAAGAGCGCGGCGCGACCGAGCGTGGCCTCGACCTTGTCCCAAGTCTCAGGAAGGAGAATCAGAGCTTCCGTCCCGGCGATGTCGGTATCGAGGTCGAGGAAGCGCATGCCCGGGCCGCTCGGATCTCCGACGACAGTGAGGGGGCCCGCTTCGGTGAAGAGGCGCGCGAGGTTCTCGCGATAAATCGTGGCGAGCTTCGAGCCGAAGCCGTCGATGAGGGCGGCTTCCGCGCTCGTCGCTTCGCGATAGACGTTGCCGTCACGGACGCGCGGCACAATCGCGATGCCACAAGTGGGATCGAGCGCGAGCAAGCCGACGCTCGTGTCGAGCTCGGGCGACGACGCGCCGTCGCTGCTACGCCTGACGAGCCACGGGTAGACGCGGAAGCGTAGCTCAGCGGCAGAGACCGGTCCGGGGCTTGCGGCCTTTGGCGGATTGGAAGCGCCGCCTGGTTCAGGCTTGCTCTTGCTTGCACCCTGCGGCGCAGAACCCGATGGCTCGGGCCGGTCACAGCTCGTTGCCACCGTGAGGACAACGGCAAGGGCGGTAGCCAATGTCGGCCGCCAACCGACTGTTCCGTGCGAGGCTCGTCGGGCCAAGTCGGTGGGCACGGCGCAGACTTTGATCTCTGGACAAAGACCCTGCTCGAAAGGTAAGTTCTTGATAGGCAATGGTTTGAGCTCCAACTGGGGCAGCTCGCGGCCCCCCTGATGTCCTCTGTTTCTCGCGCGGCGACTCGTCTATGATCGCGCCCGATCCATGGATTGTCACAGGGGTGATCGCGCTGGGATCGTCGATTCCACGATCACGCCTCGACACGGGGAGAGGGATGCGTGTGTGAGGCACGTGGTGTGAGGCAGTACGCTGATCATCACTAGGCGCGGCGGCTTCGGCCGCCAGGACGACGAGAACGCGACAGGCATGAAAGACACCCTCGCTGGCATTGTCCAGATGCTCGAGACCGGCGAAGCCGAGCAGCAAGTCGCTGCGGCGCAAGTACTCGCATGGCTCGGGCCCAAGACCCCGCCCGTCGTCAAAGCGCTCGGCAAGGCTGCGACCTCGGGCGACGGCTTCTTGCGCGGCTATGCCGTCGAGGCCTTGGCTTCGATCGGCAACGCAGCGGCGCTCGCTCACCTCATCCCCATCCTCCACGTCGAGGGGCCGCTGCGCAGCAAGGTCGCGCGGGCGCTGAGCTCGCTCGGGGACGATGCTGAGGCCGTCCTCGTCAAGGAGTTCGCGAAAGCTGAGCGCGAGACCAAGATCGTCATCCTCGAGATCCTCTGCCGCACGCGCGGCAGCGAGGGGCTCAAGACGATCTTCACGCTGCTGAAGGAGCCTGACGATCCCGACATGGCGGAGGTCGCTTCGCAGCACTTCATCCACCAGCTCGAGTCGCTTCAGGGCGACGACCACGAGCCCGAGCGGGCTCGCCTGCGCAAGGTCTTGTTGGCGAACCTCAACAAAATCCCCAAGAAGTCGCCGCCTTCCTACCGGGTCTACTTGCTGCGTTTCTTGCGCCGCGTCGCGGATGATGCCTGCCGGAGCGTCTTCTTCGCGGCGTCGGGTTCGAGCAACCCGCCCGAGGTCCGCGCGGCTGGGTTGCGCGGCATGCGCGGCGTCGAGCTCACGGCGGCGCAGACGACCAAGTTCTTGGGCTTCCTCGATGACGACGACTTCGTGCATGTCGTCGGACCGACCCTCGAGGTCCTGCAAGGGCTCGAGCCGAACGGTGCGGCCATGGCCACGGCCCTCCTCGGGCTCTTGGACAAGCCGCGCCCCGAGGTCCGGCTCTTCGCGCTCGCGAAGCTGGCTACCTACAAGACCGCGGCCTGCGCCAAGGCGCTCCTGCCCTTCCTCGACAACGATGATCCGCAGGTCCACGCCTTGGCCTCGAAGGCCCTCGGCCAGAACCTCGAGGCGCGCGAAGGCTTGGTCAAGCGCTTCCTCGCGGCGCGCGACCTGCAAGAGGCGCGTCGCCCCTTCGATGCCCTCAAGGCCATCGCCAAGGACTTGACCGCCGGTCAGTGCAAGAAGCTGATCGCCCAGTTCCTGAAGCTCCTCGGCAAAGAAGACCCCGTACGTGAGCTCTACCGGGCGGTCCTCGCTGACGCGCCGATCGATCAGGTCGTGCCGCCGTTGCTCGAAGAGGCGCGTGCGGCTCGCAACCGCCAGGACTTCGACGTGGCCTTTCGCATCCTGCAAGCCCTGAGCGGCAGCGGGTCGCTCTCGCACGAAGTTCGCTTCGAGATTGCGCTCGCGACCCTCCTGCGCCGCGACAAGTCCGAGGACCTCTCGCAAGGAGATCCGGTCATCGGTCACCTTTGCATCCTCGTGCGTGAGGGCTTCCCCCTGCTCACGCGCCTCAAGCGCGAGAAGGGTCTCGAGACCGACCACGCGCTCTACCTGGGGCAGCGTTTCGTCGAGCGACTCAATGAAGAGCGCAAGTTCGGCTTCGACGTCCTGAACTGGCTGATCGAGAAGCGGCCAGAAGCCAAGGAGGCCATCCAAGCCATGCAGAAGCTCAAGGTCGAAGGCCTCGCGTGAGCACGCGTTCGTGATGTCCGAACCCGAAGCAGGCGGCGCTGCCGCGAGTGCCGTACAACTACAACCGGTGGCTCCAGCGACCGGCAGCTTGCAAGGCCGCATCGCCATCGTCACCGGCGGCGGCTGGAACATCGGTCGCGCAGTCGCGCTAGCCTTTGCGCGTGCGGGCGCTCGCGTGACCGTTGCTTCGCGCAGCTTGCAGAATCTCCAAGAGACCTGCGCGATCGCCGCCGACGAGGGACTCTCCATGCGGCCCTTTGCAGCCGACCTCGAGGATCCCGACCAAGTCGCGGCGCTCTTCGGGGACGTCGAGGCGGAGGTCGGCCCGGTCGACCTCCTCGCCTGCCTTGCTGGCGGCCTCGGAGCCACGCAGCCTTGCGCCGAGACGAATCCCCGCGAGTGGCTCAGCGTCGTGACGCGCAACCTCTTCACGACTTATCTGTGCTGCCGTCGCGCCCTGCCGCAAATGCTCTCCCGCGAACGCGGCGACATCTTGACTTGTGCAGGTGGCGGCGCCTTCTTTCCGATGATCGACGCGCACGCGACGGCCTACGCCTCGGCCAAGGCCGCGATCTGTCGCTTCACGGACCAACTCTACGCCGAGCATCGCAACAGCAAGGGGCTGCGCATCAACTGCATGGAGCCCGGCATGACGCTCTCGCCGCGCGACCTCGAGGCCATCGCGATCGAAGAAGCGAGGACCGGCAAGCCGCACCCCGCGCGCGAGCACAACCACGTGCCTGACGATGGCGCCGAACTCGCGCTCTTCCTGCTGAGCCCGGCCGCCGCTGGCCTCAACGGCCGCATTCTGAGCGTCGACGAAGATTGGTGGCGTAGTCCGGAGCGCGTGGCGGCCGTGGTCGAGAGCGACCTCTACCGTCTGCGGCGCACCTTCGCCTGAGGGGGCGAGCACATGGTCGATCGTAGCGTCGAGGGAAGCGTCGATAGCAACAGCTTCCATCCCTGGCGTCCTCATCCGTGGCACGGCCTCGAGACCGGACCCGAGCCGCCGTCATCGGTCTATGCCTTCATCGAGATCACGCCCTTCGACCTCGTGAAGTACGAGATCGACAAGGCGTCGGGCTTCTTGATCGTCGATCGGCCGCAGCGCACGTCGGCGCTCCCGCCGAGTCTCTATGGCTTCATCCCGCGCACCTACTGCGGCGACCGCGTCGCCGCGCTCATGCCGGGGGCGGACCGAGGTGATGCCGACCCGCTCGACATCTGCGTGCTGAGTGAACGGCCGATCGGCCGAGCCGAGATCTTGACCAAGGCGCGCGTCGTCGGCGGTCTGCCGATGAACGACCACGGTGAGGCCGACGACAAGATCATCGCCATCCTCGACGGCGACTATCAGTGGAAGCGGATCCGCGACCTGCACGAGATGCCGGTCATTCGCCTCGACCGCCTCTGTCATTACTTTTCGACCTACAAGCTGCCGCCGCACAGTGAGCGCGCCGAGCATCCCGCCGACAACCCCGAGGTGACCATTGGGGAGCCGTACGGCCGCGAACACGCCGAGCGCGTGGTCCGCGCCGCGATGGACGACTACAGCGCGCGCTTCGGCGGTGAAGCGGGTCCATCGCTGCTCGGGCTCTGAGCCCAGCTCCTCAGGCCAAGTCGGCGGCGCTGGTGTGGCCGGGCAGGCCTTCGAGGCGGGCGAGATCGAGCGTATCGGCTCGCAGTTCAGGTGGCACGCTGTCGGGGGGCAGCCAGTTGCGCACGCGCAAGAACGAGAAGACCGAGAGACCGCCGGTGTGGCGCGCGCTGCCGCCGGTCGGCAAGACGTGGTTGGGGCCGACGCCGTAGTCACCGAAGACCTCGCCGCCCTTCCCCGTGAAGAGCGCGCCATAGGCAGCAAAGCGATGCGCGCTGCGTTCGGCCTCGAGGCTCTGGCAAACGAGGTGCTCGGGGGCGATCGCGTTGCAGGCGGCGACGACCTCGTCGAAGTCCGCGCAGAGGAGCACGCCGCCGCGTCCGCTGAGCGCCGCGCGCGCGACGTCGCGCGTCGGCAGCATGGCGAGTCCTCGGTCGAGCTCGAGTTCGACGCGTTGGATGACGCTGGCGTCGGTCGTGACGAGGAGGGGCAAGGCGAGGGGATCGTGTTCGGCCTGGGCTAGCAAGTCAGCCGCGACGCGCGCTGGGTCGGCGTTCGCGTCAGCGATCACGATGAGCTCGGAGGGCCCAGCGAGCATGTCGATCCCGACGTGGCCACTCAGCTGGCGCTTGGCCTCGGTCACGTAGGCGTTGCCCGGACCGCAGACCACGTCCACGCGCGGCACGGCAATGCCGAAGGCGAGGGCCCCGATGGCGTGCGCGCCGCCGCACGCGAGGACGCGGTCGGCGCCGGCTACGTGAGCGGCAGCGAGCATGGTCGCGTCGGGCCGCGGCGTGGCGAGCGTGATGCAACGCACACCAGCGACCCGCGCGGTCACGACCGTCATGAGCACCGAAGTCGGCAGCGGATGGCGTCCGCTCGGCGCGTAGCAACCAACGCGCTCGACCGGAGCGATGTCGTGGCCAGCGTGGCCACCCGGGACCGCGAAGCGCAGGGGCGTCAGGCAAGCGAGCTGGGCTTCGGCGAAGGCGCTGATGCGCGCCTTGCAGCGCTGCAAGAGCTCGAGCAGCCCAGGCTCGACGCGCGCCGCGCTCGCGGCGAGCTCGTCTCGATCGATGCAGAGCGTGGCGCCCACGTCGCGACCGTCGAAGCGCCGCGCGAGGTCCCACAAGCTCGCTTCGCCGCCATTCGATAGCTCGCCGAGGATGCTCGCGACGCTCTGGCTCGTGTCGCTGGCTGCGTCGCGGCGCTCACGGAGGACGACGTCGATGCTGAGTCTGCGGAGCATCATGATGCTTCTCCTTGCTCGCCTTTTGCTGGGGTCACTTCGTTGTCGTCATCCTCGGTCGGCTTCGCGTGGCCGCTTCGCCGCGTGATGCGCAAGGCGCGACGATCGAGCTCGAGCGCGACGTCGGCGAGCGACACGCCCGCGCGTTGCATGGCGACGCCAGCGAAGTAGAAGAGGTCGGCGGCCTCGTGCGCGACCTCGGCGCGCGAGCTGGCGCGCGCGAGCTCGCGCGCTTCTTCGCGCAACTTGGACTCGAGCAGCGCGGGATCGGCGAGCAGCTTCGCGGTATAGCTCGCGTCGTCGTGTGCGTCGCCGCGCGCGCGCAGCGTGCGCAAGAGCCGCGCCAAGCCCCGTTCGTCACCAAAGCACGTCGCCTGCTTCAAGTGGCAGAAGCCCGCTCCGTGCTGGCGCACGCGGAAGCGCAAGGCATCGCGGTCGCAGTCCAAGCGCAGCTCGATGACCTCTTGCGTCGCGCCGCTCGCTTCGCCCTTGCGCCACAGGCCGCGACGTCGCGACCAATACGTGCCGAGCCCGGACTCGATCGAGGCCCGGACGCTCTCGAGCTTGGAATAGACGAGGCCGAGCGCGCGGTCCTCTTCGTCGCAAACGATCGTCGGCCAAAGGCCATCCGGCCGGTCGCTCGTGAGCGGCGCGCAAAAGGCCTCGGCGAGGTCGAGGTCGCCGCGATAGAGCGCCATGCCGACTTGAGCGTCGACCGAGATCGCGTCGAGCTCGCGAATCTCGGCAGCGCTGCTGACGCCGCCCGCGAAGGTCAAGGCAACGTCAGGACAGTGCGAGCGGAGGTCCCGGGCGAGGTCGAGGTCCGCACCTGCGACGCGACCCTCGCGCTCGATGACCGTCACGAGGAAGCCGTGGACGTAGGGGCTCAAGGTCGTGAGGCGCACGAGCAAGTCGTCCTTGGAGGCGCGCCGCCAACCTTCGACCATGATGCGCCCGTGCTCGATGTCGAGCGCGACGATGACTCGATCCTTCGGCAGCCTTCGCAGTAGGTCGACCGAGGCTGCCGTTCCGATGACGATGCGCGCCGCGCCAGCATCGAGGAAGGCGCATGCCGTCGCGTAGTCGCGGATGCCGCCGCCGACGCGGCAGGGCGCGAGCTCGAGCAGCTCGAAGACGAGCGGCCGTTGCGACAGGTCACCGTGGATGGCGGCGTCGAGGTCGACGACCGCGACTTCGCCGATGCGCCCGAAGCGTTGGGCGAGCGGCCGCGGATCACCGCCATCGATCGCCATTTCGCGACCACCGACGAGCTGCACGGCGCGACCACCTTGGAGGTCGATGCTGGGAACGATCATGTGCGGAGCTCCAGGCCAGCTTGGATCAAGGCGCGCCGCGCGCTGTCGATCGTCACGCGACCCGAGTGGAACATCCCGGCAGCGAGCACGGCGTCAGCACCGGCCGCGATCGCAGGCGCGAGGTCGCCTTCATCTTTGGCGCCACCCGAAGCGATGATCGGCAGGGTCGTGTGTGCGCGCGCCACTGCGATGGCCTCGAGGTCGAAGCCCTGCCCCGTCCCATCACGATCGAAGCTCGTCAGCAAGAGCTCGCCAGCGCCCCGCGCTTCGACCTCGGCGGCCCAGGCACCGAGTTCACGACCGCTGTCGCAGGTCGCCGCGCGTGAGAGCACCGCGAAGCCCTGCGACTGGCGGCTCACGTCGATGGCGACGACCGTGCATTGCGCGCCGAAGCGTTCGGCCATGCTGTCGATCAGCGCCGGCGTCGCAAGCGCTGCGCTGTTGATCGCGACCTTGTCGGCGCCGGCCGCGAGAACTTGCAGCGCATCGTCGACCGACGCGATGCCACCGCCAATGGTCAGCGGCACATCGAGGACGCGACGCAAACGACGCAACAAGTCGAGGCGATGTCCACGCTCTTCGAGGGTCGCCGTGACGTCGAGGACGACGATCTCGTCGGCGCCCTCCTGGGCGTAGCGCGCCGCGAGTTCGACCGGATCGCCGACGTCGCGCAAAGCCCCGAAGCGGACCCCCTTGACGACGCGTCCACCCTTCATGTCGAGGCAAGGAATGATGCGAACACAGAGACTCATGCGGTCACCTCAGAGAGGCAGCGACTGCGTTCGAGCCAGCGTTGCAGGCAGGTCGCGCCGTAGGTTCCGGAGACTTCAGGGTGGAACTGACAAAGCGTCGTCGCGCCGCGCTCGAGGGCGGCCACGAAGGGTCCGCCATGGTCGGCCCACGCGACGCTCCAGCCGGCTGGTGCTTCTTCGAGGCGGTAGCTGTTCGCGAAGTAGGCGTAGCCGTCGTCGATGCCCTGACCATCGCCCTCGATGCGGTTCCAGCCGAACTGGGGCACGCGCAGAAGCGGTCGTTGGGGGAAGCGTCGGAAGACTCCGCGATAGGCGCCGAGTCCCGTCGCGCCCGGCGACTCTTCGCTCGCATCGCCGAAAACCTGCATGCCGAGACAGATGCCAAAGAGCGCTTGGTCGCGCGCGACCCGCTCGCTGAGCACGCGACGAAGCTTGGCTGCGTCGATCGAAGCCACGGCCGCGCCAAAGGTGCCGACGCCAGGCACGACCACGCAGTCAGCCGTGCGCACGACTTCGGCGTCCCGCGTCAGGAGCGCGCGCCGCCCGAGGCGCGCCAAGGCCGCGACGACCGACGCGACGTTGGCGGTGCCGGTCTCGACGACGACGACGTCCGCGAGCGGCGTCACAGGACCCCCTTGGTGCTTGGCACATCGCCTGTAGCGCGCAGGGCAGTAGCCTCGGCGAGGGCGCGCGCGACGGCCTTGAAGGCTGCCTCGGCTCGATGATGGTCGTTGGCGCCACGCAGCACGTCGACGTGCAGGGCCATGCGCGCTTGCATCGCGAACGACACGAAGAAGTGCGTGAGGTTCTCGCAGCTCACGTTGCCGATCCGCTCGCGCACGAGCCCGAGCTCGACCTGCGGCCAGGGTCGCCCCGACAGGTCGACGACGGCGCGCGCGAGGGCCTCGTCGAGCGGCACGTAAGCATGGCCAAAGCGCACGATGCCCGCGCGGTCGCCGAGGGCTTCGTCGAGGGAGGCGCCGAGGACGATGGCGCAGTCTTCGACCGTGTGGTGGTCGCAGACCTCCAAGTCACCCTTGGCGCGAACTTCGATCGACATGCCCGAGTGGCGCGCGAGCGTCGTGAGCATGTGATCGAGGAAGGGCAGGCCGCTCGCGATCGCGGCGCTGCCACGTCCGTCGAGGGTCAGCGTGCACGAGACATTGGTTTCGAGCGTCGTGCGTGAGCGCTGCGCGCGCCGCACAACAGCAGGCTGTTGCGAGTTCGGGTTCATCATGGCAGGACTTCTCGTAGGCGGTCTTTGCAGTCGAGGACGACGCCGGCGCCGCTCGCGTGCAGGGCTGTGCGCGCTTCGCTGTCCGCTGCGATGCCGATCGCGACGAAGCCCGAGCGGCGAGCGCTCCCCACGAGGTGGCACCGCCTCGTCAAGAAACATGCGCGGGGCGCTCGCGGCGAGCTCGACCGAGGCCGTGAAGAACCAGGCGGGTCGCGGGCCGCCGCTCGCGGCATCGACACTGGCGAGGCCCGGGCTGACCACGCTGGACAATGGCAGGCCCTCCACGAGGAGGCTCGCGTCGTCGACGACGAGGACCTCGGGTCGCAGGATCGCTTCCAAGGCGCGTTCGAGTCGTTGCATGTCAGCTTCGTTGCCGGGACACGTGATGCGCAGCGCGTGCCGCAGGCTCGTCGCCTCATGGTCGTTGAAGGCGCGCACCGCGATGCCGAGGCCCGCGAGCGCGGCGCGCAAGAAGGCAGCGCGCGCTGTCTCGACAAGGACGAAGTTGGCTTGACTGTCGTGACAGTCGAGGCCTGCCGTGCGCAACAATTTCGTGAGTCGCTCGCGGTAGGCACGCGCTCGCGCGACGGCTTCCACGACGTCCGCTTCTTGGTCGAGACGGCGGATGGCGATCTCGAGCGCGAGGCTCGACACGGCGAAGGGCGGTGCGATCGCGCGGAGCTCGGCGATCTTGTCGGCGGTGCCGAAGGCGTAGCCGACGCGGCAGCCGGCGAGGCCCCAGGCCTTCGAGAAGGTGCGGACGACGAGACACTGTGGCTGCAAAAGCGCCAACGTGGTCAGGTCCTCGTCGGCGAAGTCCGTGTAGGCGAGGTCGACCACGATCGTCGCGCGCCGCGCGGCGGCGACGAGGCGTTCGAGGTCCTTGGCTGTCGCGACGGCGCCGGTCGGGTTGTTCGGCGAGACGACGAAGACCAAGTCGCTCGCGTCGTCGATCGCGTCGCAGACGGCGTCGATGGGGAAGACCCCGCGCGGCCACGGCACGCTGCGGATCGTGGTGCGAGCGAGCTCGGCGTTGCGGCGCAACATGACGAAGGTCGGCTCGGGCAGGACCACGTGCCCCTCGCGGCGCGCGAAGCACCGCACGATGCGATCGAGGGCGTCATCGGCGCCGGCCGTCACCGCGACGCGGTCGATCGACGTGCCGAAGCGCGCCGCCAGACGCGAGCGCAAGGGCTCGTCTCGCGGATACGAACGCAGGCAACGGTCGACGTCGATGTCGTCGAGGAGTTGCTGTGGCGGCACAGCACCTTCGTTGCCGTCCAAGCGCAGGTCGACGGCGCAAGGAAAACCCGGCGGCAAGTAGAGCGAAGTCATGCCACGATCTGCGAGAGAGGGGTGACGACGAGGTCGCTTCCACCACGCCGCTTGAGTTCGACGAGCAAGTGCGGCAGTTGCGAGCGCGGCACAGCTGCACGCACCGCGAAGCCCGCGCCGTGGGCGAGGTGGGCGATGGTCGGCTCGCGCATGCTCGGCAGCCCCTCGAGCACGGCCTCGAGTTGGTCGCTCGCGACGTTGAGTTCGAGCATCACGCGCTGGCGCGCGTCGAGGACCGAACGAAGGAGGAGCGTGACCTCTTCGATGCGGGCGCGCTTGGTGGCGTCTTGCATGGCCGCCCTGCTTGCATAGAGCCGGGTCGAACTCGCGAGGACCTCGTCGAGTGGCACGAGGCCGTTCGCGCGCAGCGTTGCGCCGGTCGAAACGAGGTCGACGATGACGTCGGCGTCCTCGGGAGGTAGGACCTCGGTCGTGCCGAAGCTGCGCACGAAGCTCGCATCGATGGCGCGCTTTTGGATCCACGCGAGCGTCAGCCGCTCGAACTCGGACGCGACGCGCAGGCGGCGCCGCGGCAAGGCGCCTTCGCAGAGGAGGGCCTGCGGCGCCGCCGCGACGAGTCGCACGGGCTCGAGGCCGGTGTCGAGGACCTCGACGCAGTCGCAGGCGAGCTCCGCGATCCAGTCGGCCCCGGTGAAGCCAAGGTCGCGCGTGCCGTTCGCGAGCATGCGCGCGATGTTCTGTGGCTTGAGGAGCTTGGCCGTGAAGCCCTGCAAGCCGATGCGCGGTCGATAGCCGCGCGGCCCGACTTCGACGGCGATGCCGGCGTCACGGAGGAGTTCGAGCACGGGCGCTTGCATGCGCCCGGTCGGCAGGGCGATCGAGAACGTGTCCTGATTCATGTCGGTGAGGACCGACCGGATCGTTCGTGCTGACGCTACGAAGCCGACCCGGAGAGGTCGGCTGAGTCGTCGCGGATCAGGCCTGCAACGCGCCCAGCCACACCCCCGAAGTGGTGTGGTGATGGAAGCGATGATGCGAGGCCGGGAAGGTCATGAAGGCGGTGATCGTGGTCACAGCGCGCCGTGTTGTCAAGTCCGTGTCGTCGAGAGCGTCGATCACGCGAGCCCTTCGTGCAAGCCAGCGGCCATGCTCAAGCGGGCTCGAGGCCGCGCTCGCGCCGTGCGCGGCGACACGCAGCATCGCCGGGTTGCACGCGCCGACAGCCGCGCGGCCGCTGCGCGTAGATCGAGCAGCGAACCTTGTTGCCGAGGCGGCCCAGTAAGGCTGCGCAACGTCCGTCGGCGTCGAGGCGCAGGTGCGGCACGGCGTCGGGATCGAAGACCACGTAGCGCCGTTGCAGGTCGGCGCGCGCGAGGAGCTTGCTGTCAGCTTCGACTTCCACGTACCACGGGTAGCCCTCGGCGCGGTTCTCGTCGCTGTTGCAGCAACAGGCACCGCAGGTCTGGCAGTCGAAGGTTGTTGGCATCGCGTGGCCGAGCATAGCGCTGCGTTGCTAGCCCGGACTAGACTGCGGCGCTCTCATCGTCACAGGAGACGACACCGTAAGCATGGATACCGCAGAAGCCATCCGCGCCCGCCGCGCAGTCAAACACTACGACCCGCACTTCGTCCTGCCGAGTTCGCAGCTCGACGAGCTCCTCGACCTTGCCATCCAGGCGCCGACGTCGTTCAACATGCAGCAGTGGCGCTTCGTGCTCGTCCAAGACAAGCAGCTACGCAGCGAGATCCGAGCTGCGGCGAACGACCAAGCGCAGATCACCGATGCCTCGCTGCTCTTCGTGCTCTGCGCCGACGTCAAGGCCTGGGAGAAGGAGCCGCAGCGCTACTGGCGCAACGCGCCGCAGCCCGTGCAAGACATCCTCGTTCCCTGGATGAAGCCCTTCTACGAAGGCAACGAGCGCTTGCAGCGCGACGAAGCTATGCGCAGCGTCGGCATCGTCGCCCAGACGATCATGTTGGCGGCCAAGTCCATGGGCTACGACTCCTGCCCGATGATCGGCTTCGACGCCGTCAAGGTCGGCGAGCTGATCCGCCTGCCCCAGGACCATGTCGTCGGCATGATCGTTGTGGTCGGCAAGGCCACGCAGCCTGCGTGGCCCAAGCCGGGTCAACTGCCGCTGTCCGAAGTCCTGGTTCACGACCGCTTCTGAGACGACGGCGGGGCGGCCTTCACCGCAGCAGGTCTCGGAACATGGCGAGGTGTTCCGCTTCGTTCTCCGTCACCTCGCCGTCGGCCGTGATCATGAGCTCGGCCGCTTCGAGGAAGAGCTCGCGGTGACGCCGCGGGATCGTCATCGGGTCGGCTTCATCAAAGGGTGGCTCGTCGAGCCACTGCTGCACCTGCGCCAGCTCCGCCTCGTCGAGGCCGAAACGCCCGGCAATGCGCATGACGAGGTCGCGCTCGACTTGCTGGACCTGCAGGTCTGTCCACGCAAACGTGCAGACGAAGGCGAGGAGCTTCATGCGTTCGGCCGGGGTCAGATCCATGGGCATAGTGAAGCGCGCCTAGTAGCTGCGCTCAAGCCTCCAACTGCTCTGCAGGCAGGCCGGGCAGGTCGAAGCAAGTGGCCGCCGTCGCGGCACCGGGTCACTACGAGCCTGGCTTCAGCGCGAAGATCTTGACGCTCGCAGCGTGCTCGTTCACATCGAAGGTCGTGAGCAGCGCGTCCATCGTTTCGTGGAACTTGACCTCGCCTTCGGGGACTTTGGCTGGCTCCGCCGGCCCACAGCATGACGTCGAAGTCATCGCAGTCGACTCGCTCGGCGCGCAGCAAGATGACGCCGCCGGAGCCACGGGCGCGGCGCTCGACGTCGGCCCGCAGCAGGCAGCACTCCCTGCTTCTCGGTAGGCGTTGAGGTCACTGCCCGCGTCCTGGATGACGATGTCCTCGAAGCCGGCTTCGCGCATGAGCCGCTCGTTCTCGGTGATCGGGATCGCGCCCGTGATGCACCCGATCCAGGCCGCGACCTCGGATGCGACGGCTTCGGGCAGGGCCTTCTTGAGCGCGATGTCCGAGACCGCGAGGCGGCCACCAGGTTTGAGGATGCGAAAGATCTCGCGGAAGGCCTGGGCCTTGTCGGGCACGAGATTGAGCACGCAGTTCGAGATGACGCAGTCGACGCTATCGCTCGCGATCGGCATGGCCTCGATCTCGCCGAGGCAGAAGCGCACGTTCGTGTAGCCGCCGTCCTCGGCGTTCTTGCGCGCGAGCGCGACCATGTCGGGCGTCATGTCGACGCCGATTGCCTGACCGTGGGGCCCGACCTTGGCCGCCGCCAAGAAGACGTCGAGGCCACCGCCCGACCCGAGGTCGACGACGACATCTCCCTCGCGGATCGCCGCCATCGCCGTCGGATTGCCGCAAGACAAGCCCATGTTCGCGGCCGCGGGGATGCTCGCGAGCTCGTCGCTGCTGTAACCGAAGGCGGCCGCGACCTTTTGCATGCTCTCTTGTTCCGACCCGAGGCCAGCGCGGGCCACAGCGGCGTAGCCTTCGCGCACGGCGCGTTTGATGTCTTCGCTCATGGTTTCCTCAATATCGACGAGCGGCCACCATAACGCGCCCTGGCTATCAGGGCTTCAGGAGGGAATCGAGGCCATTCGTCGTCTCGATGTCCCGTGGAGTCGGCAACGGCGGCACGCCGAGCGCTTGCCAGCGCAGACGGCGGCCGATGAGCTGCGCGCCCCACGGTAGCGGAACGGACCACGACGCGTGACCTTGCGTCGTCCTGGTCGGCGAAATCAACGCGAGCTGAGAGATGTCGACGATCAAGGGGCACGAGTCCGCGATGCGCTGTTCGGCTGGCATGCCCGCGCAGAGGACGGCAATGTCCCCGCTGCGGATGCCGGAGGCACGGACGTCCATGATGCGCCCGAGCCTGGGTTCGGCTGCCGTCAGAGTCGGCGTCCGTATCCCTGTGCCGCAACCCCGACCGACGATGCTCGACACCGGACCAAATTCGTCGACGACGTAGAGTTCGGAACCAAAGTCGGAGCTTGCCTCGATGAAGAGCTTGCCCGCAACGACGATTGCCTGTGACGACGTGGATTCGGTCCGCAACTCGTGGTCGAGTGTACTGTCGCCATCCAGTCCGCAAGTCATCACGCTGCCCGTCGTGATACTCGACAGGCGGGACGTCCCGAGAGGGCGCAGCTGACCACGGCTGGAACCGCGGAGTAGCGGCAACATGTGCGGGGGCCCAGAACGCGTCCCCATTGCAGTTCCATCGCTCGAGTAAACTTCTTCGATAGTGTCAAAGCGCAGGCCTACGGCCACGTCTTGCACAGCGGTGGGTGAGAGGTAGCGACCCGGTGCTAGGAGCGACGCGCCGTAGCGATCGATGCGCCATAGACCGTCTTGTTTGGCGACGACGAGTGCGTCACTCGCCGCCAATACTGCTCCTTGTGGAACCTCATCGCCGCCCTTCTGGCGGTCGACGACATGTGTGCCCTCGACGCTTCCATCGCTAGCGACGAGGGTCCAAGCGCCACTGCCATCGTACTCGGCCGTGAAGCATGCTCCTTGGGTGATGGCCACCAAGTGCGTCTTTGCTGCTGGTTGCCGCAGAGCTTGTGTGCCAGTAGCGGTGCCATCTGTGCTCATGAGCTCGACACCGCCCAACACACGGCGATAGAAGAACAGGCGCTCGCCAATCGCCCACATCGACACGACATCCGACCCACTTGGCCCGGGTGTCGCGTCGACTGCGAGTCGTGTTCCCGTTGCAGTTCCATCGCTTCGAAAGAGCTCGTTGCCCCGCGTCGGGTCGATCGCCCAGAACCAGAGTGCGCGACTCGTCGCAACGAATAACTTGGGGTTGCTCGAGGACGGACCGTTGAGGTTCAAAGTCAGCTTCGTCCCTGCTCTCGTGCCATCACTCGACCAGACTTCCAATTCGCCGAGCTCATAGAGAGAAAACCATAGTCGTCTGTCAAAGACGGCGAGGTCTTCGACCTCGCGCACGATCGACGCGCCGAGAGCTGGGGTCAATCGCTGCGTGCCCGCGCTACTGCCATCGGTGATCCAGAGGCTGCGCCTACCGCTTGCATCGGTCGCCGCGAATGCACAAGCATCTCCGAATGCCGTGAGCGAACTTGGAAATGAACTTTCGGTGCGACCTGTCGACCCTGGTTGGAAGCGCATCGTTGTCGCGGCCGTGCCCGCTGACACCCACATTTCGTCGTTTACGTAGAACCAAAGCTCTCCATTTGCACCGAACTGCGCCCACAGGCTCGACCGACGAGGGTCGACCTGGGTTGTCATGAAGATGAGGCCGTGAACATCGCCAACCCTGCGCCTGGCAAAAGACCTCTGGTCGGCCTCCAATGTCCACAGGTGTGTACCATCGACGGCGAGCAGCTGAGCGTCGATGGCAAAGGTTCCAGACGCAGTCCCATCGCTAATGTAGATCTTTCGATTCGTGGGTGAGTCGAAGACGAGCCTGCCAGAGCTCGCGACGAGGCGCGACAGTGGTCCAATGCTCGTGGTGCCGAACACGCGATTCGTGCCCGCTTGCGTGCCGTCGCTGGTCCACAACTGTGGCACCATCTGTGCGTCATCTGCGAAAAAAAAGAGCTTGCTGCCGAGCGATGTGAAGATCCGCGGCGATGAAGAGGCTGACCCAGCAAGAAGGTCATGTAGCACGAGCTGCCGCGTTCGTCGGTTGTAGATGTAGAGCTCGGTGCCGGATTGTGCCGACGAGCCTTGGAACCAAACTAGATCTCCGATGGCTTCCATTTCGCCCGATGACTCACCAGTAAAGTCGACGAGCATGTTGGGTTGACGTGAGGTTGAAGCAGTATCGATGAACCAGATCTTGTTGCCATGCGTGCCATCGTTGAAACGGAAGAAGAGCTCGGTCCCGACCGCCTTCAAGATCCATGGCTGAAGAGCGCCTCGCGCACGGAAGCGTGTTACGGCTTCGATCGTCGTGCCGTCAGTGCGAAAGATGTCGTAGGCGTTTTCGGGGGCTGCGACAAAATACAAATGAGATCCGATCCGAGCCGACAGCGACCTGTTCGGCATCCCACTGTTGTGGTTGGGCGACAGGTCTTGGATGATCCGAGTGCCGCTCGCCGTTCCGTCACTGATCCAAATCTCATTGCCGTCGAGGCTCGTGAGTGCATGGAAGACCAGGCGGTTGTCGAGCGCACCGATGAATACGATGGAAGATGACAGCGGCCCGGGCTGGATGTCTCGCACGAGGTAGGCCCTGCCGCTAACGTCGCTTGCCCAAAGCTCGGCGCCCGTCGCTGCATCACCAAGGACGTAGTAGGTGAGGCCCCCGGCAGCTTGGATCGGGGTATGCGCTGTCGGCATGCCTGCCCGAACAAGCGCTGAGTTGATGTCGCCGACGAGTCGAGCGCGCTGCGCACCCGCGGGCGCCAATGTGCTGAACGCGAGCGTCAATGCAGCCGCTATGGTGGCGGCCGTCGTTCTTACTTCTGACTTCATGAGGGTTCTCCACGAGAGGACGGCGTAGTAACAAGACGCCATAGACCGCCACGGTCAAACAACAACGCTGTCGAGCGACTCGCCGCGCCGGGGTTGCTGCCAAAGCCTGTCACGCTCGGCGCTCGAATCGCAGCAGACACAAGAAGGCTCGCTCACAAGCGTGAGCGCCGGGCAGCGAGCCGCTATCGTGCCCCTCGTGAAGACACTTCGGAAAGTCCCTCTCCGCAAACTCGCCCTCGCTCGCTCCGGTGACAAGGGCGACAGCAGCAACGTCGCGGTCATCGCGCGCACACCCGAGCTCTACGCCTGGCTCGAGGCCAAGCTCACGAGCGAGGTCGTGAAGGAGCACTTCCAGGAGATCGCGAAGGGCGAGGTCGAGCGCTTCGAAGCGCCGAACCTGCGTGCCCTCAACTTCATCCTGCACGACTCGCTGGGCGGCTGCGGCTCGGGGAGCCTCAAGACCGATGCCCAGGGCAAGACGCACGGCCTCGGCATCCTCTACCTGGAGCTCGAAGTCCCCGAAGACCTGATCCCCGGCGCGGAGGCCTAGTGGCGCAGCTCCTCGCGGAGCTCGTGGAGCGTGCGCGCGCGTGCGCGGCGAGGGTCGTCTTTCCAGAAGGGCAGGACGAGCGCGTGCGCGGCGCGGCCCTCGACCTCGCGCGCGATTCCGTGTGCAGGCCGCTGCTCGTCGCCGGCGCCAACGCTGCGCTTTCGGCGGACGAAGTCCAAGAGCTCGTCGACCACGGTGTCGAAGTCTTGGACCCGATGCATGCCGAGCAGTCAGGCCTCGTCGAGGCGATCGCCGCCCACTATTTGGAGCGGCGTCGTCACAAGGGCCTCGATGCCGCGGCTGCCCGACGGCTCGCGACCGAAGCCTTGCCCTTTGCTGATGGGCTCATGGCCATCGGCCACGCCGACGCCTGCGTCGCCGGTGCGGTGCACGCGACCGCAGATGTGATCCGCGCGGCGCTCTGGAGCGTCGGCGTCGCGAGCGGGAGCACGCTCTGCTCGAGCTTCTTCCTCATGCTGCGCGACGAGGTCGCCTACACCTTCGCCGACTGCGGGGTCGTGCCGTCGCCCGACGCCAACGAACTCGCGGACATCGCGATCACGGCGGCCTCGAGCCACCACGCGCTGACGGGCCAAGAGCCACGCGTCGCGATGCTGTCCTTCTCGACGAAGGGCAGCGCCGAGCACGAGGACGTCGCCAAGGTCCGGGCAGCGACCGAGGTCGTGCGCGCGCGTCGCCCCGACCTCGCCGTCGACGGCGAACTCCAAGTCGATGCGGCTCTCGTCCCGGCGATCGGCGAGCGCAAGGCTCCAGGCTCGAGCGTCGCCGGGCAGGCCAACGTCCTCGTCTTCCCGGACCTCGACGCCGGCAACATCGGCTACAAGCTCGCCGAGCGCCTCGGTGGTTTTCGCGCGCTGGGCCCCTTGCTGCAGGGCCTCGCCAAGCCGTGCATGGACCTCTCGCGAGGTTGTGACCGGCGCGATGTCTACCTCGTCGCGGTCTGCGCGATTCTCTTGGGGGCCGCCCGCAAGATCGAAGAAGAGCCAGCGTCGGAGGCCGAGTGATGCCGCGCGGAGCTTCCGAACAAGACATCTTTGAACACGACAGCGGGGACACGCGGGCTAGGGCAGGAGATCCCTTGCCGCCCGTGCTCGTGACCGGCAGCAGTGGCTTCATCGGCTCACGCCTCGTCGAACGGCTTCGCGCGCGCGGCCATGTCGTGCGTGGCATCGATCTGCGCGCGACGACGCCGGACGAGCGCGGTGACGTGCGCGACCTCGCGGCCCTGCAAGCGGCCATGCCCGAAGGCGGCCACGTCTATCACTTGGCGAGTGTCGTCGGTGTGCGCAATGTTCTCGCTCGGCCCGACGAGACTTGGTCGACGATCGTGACCGGCACGCAGCAGGTCTGCCGCGTCGCCTACGAGAGGGGGGCGCGGGTGGTCTTCGCTTCGTCCTCGGAGGTCTACGGGGAGGGCCTCGGAAGGCGTTTGCGTGAGGACATGGCCTTGCCGCGCTCGCACGGCCTTTGGCCGCGCGCCTCCTATCCCGAGGCCAAGCTCTGCGGAGAAGCGACGCTCGAGGGCTTCGGCGCGCGCGGCGGCGATGGCCGCATCGCTCGCCTCTTCAACGTCTCGGGGCCGGGACAGAGCCCGCAGGCGGGCATGGTTCTGCCGACGTTCGTCGCTGCGGCGCTGCGAAGACAGCCGCTGCCGGTCATCGACGATGGTTCGGATCTGCGGAGCTTCCAGCACGTCGACGACGCCGTCGACGGGCTCGTCGCCCTCATGGGTGAAGACCAGGCCGCTGGTCGTATCGTCAACATCGGCGGCCACGAGACCCTTGCCATTCTCGACCTCGCGCGCCTCGTCGCCGAGGTCCTCGGCGTTCCGCAGAGCGTCCAGCACGTCAGCAGCGAAGATCACTACGGCCAGGCCTCGTCGCGCTGTCGCGCGCGCGTGCCCGACACGACGCTCGCGCGTGCCTTACTCGGTCACGAAGCGCGGCGCTCGCTGGCGACGATCATCGAAGACCTCGCTCGAGCGATGCAGCGGCACGGTGCCTCGCCTTCCAAGCTCGAGGGAACGCGATGTGCGGAATTGCCGGCGGCTCACGATCACTGACGCTGCACATCGACAAGGCGCTCGAGCGCCTCGCTTGGCGCGGGCCGGACAGCCAAGGCCGCGTCGATGCGGCTTCGCTCGCCATGTGCGTGCGCCGGCTCAGGATCACGGACCTCGCGGCTGAGCAGCCGATCGTCGTCGAAGAGCGCGGCGCGCGCAGCGCCATCGTGTTCAACGGCAGTCTCACGCAGCAAGACGCGTTGCGGGCGACCTTGGTCGAAGCTGGCCACGCGCCGACGACGCGCAACGACGCCGAAGTCGCGCTGCGGCTCTACCTTGCGCACGGTATCGAAGGCCTGACGCGCCTCGATGGCCACTTTGCGTTCGCGATCCATGATGAGGCGCGCGACACGCTGGTGCTCGGGCGCGACCGCTTCGGCGAGAAGCCGCTCTTTGTGGCGCAAGATGCGCGAGATGGCCTCGGGGCTGAGGGCGGCGCGAACGAAGCGCGCTTCGCGAGCACGCCATCGGCCCTGCGTGCCCTCTGTGGCATGGGGGCGGTAACGGTCGATCGGCGCGCGGCGCGGCGCTTTGCGCGCTTCGGCTTCTTCGACGCCACGAAGTCGTGCCTCGGGCTCCCGATGCGCGCCCTGGCACCTGCATCGATCGAAGCCTTCGGTTCCGTGCGTCGCTCGCTCCTGGTCGAGCCCGCGCCAACGCTCACGACCTGGCCCAGCGATTGGCGCGAAGTCGTGCGCGAACGCCTGCGCTGCGACCGACCGGTGGGCATCTTTCTTTCGGGCGGGCTCGATTCGGCGCTCATCGCGAGCGAGGCCGCAGCGCTCGGCGCGAAGCCGATCTGCTATTCGCTCGACTTCGAAGACGGCAAGAGCGAGGGCGCAAAGGCCGCGCGCATTGCAGCACACCTGGGTCTTCCGCACGTCCGGCACCGCATCGGGAAAGAGGCAATCGATGCCTTGCCGCAGCTCGTCGAGCTCTATGGCCTGCCGCTCGGTGACCCGTCCATTCTCGCCGTCCACGCGCTGGCCCTGCGTGCGCGCGAGGATGGTGTCGCGGTCGTGCTTGGTGGAGATGGCGCGGATGAGCTCTTCCATGGCTACCGCCGCATGCGTGCATGGCCGTGGCTCCGTCGTGTGTCGCTGCTGGCGCCGAGTGGCGTGCGGCGGCTTTGGCGAGCGAGTGAGGGTGCGAGTGAAGGCGCGCGCGCGCGGCGGGCTGCGGGCAATCGCGACTATCGCGAACTCTGGTCACTCGCTGGTCGTGAGCTCCTCGATCGTCTCTTTGGCGACGCCGGCGATGACGTTGGCGACGATGACGCTGTCGCCCTCGCGAAAGGCGATGCCGTGAGCGCCGAGGCCGTGCGCGAACTCGAGCTCACCGAGTACCTCGCCAACGACCTCCTCGTCAAGACCGACGTGGGCGGCCTCGCCGCTGGCATCGAGATGCGCGCGCCCTATCTCGATGCGCGCGTCGTCGACCACGCGCGCGCTGCCAAGACCCACACGACGCGCCGTTCCAAATTGCCGATCCGCGCGCTGCTGGCCGAGCGACTGCCGCGCGAGCTCGTGCGCGGTCGCAAGCTCGGCTTCGGCCCGCCGATCGGCGCTTGGATCCGCGAGCGTCGTGCCTTCTTGCGTCCCTTGGTCGAAGCGGGCGCGTCGATCGTCGACGTCGACGTCGCGCTGCAAGTGTTGGATCGCGGTGCGGACGACGAAGCGCAGCTGGTCTTTTGCCTCGCGAGCCTCGGTGCCTTCGCGCGCACGTGGAAGCAATGAAGGTCTTGCGCATCCTCACGCGCGCCAACCTCGGCGGACCAGCGAGGCAGCTCGCCGCGCTGGCGCCGGCCTTCGAGCGCCTCGGTGTGGAAGAGACCATCGCTGTCGGCCAAGTCGACGCCGCGGAGACCGAGCTCGCGTTGCCGAGCGAGGCGCACGTGGTCGAGATCAAGGACCTCGTGCGCGGTGTGGCGCCACTGCGTGATCGACGCGCGCGGCGCGCGCTCTCACGCCTGATCGACGAGCTGCAGCCGGACGTCCTCCACTCGCACACCGCCAAAGCGGGCCTACTCGCCGTGCGCCTTGGCCGAAGCCGCGGCATCCCCGTCGTGCACAGCTACCACGGCCACGTGCTCCGCGACTACTTTCGGCCCGCTCTCGCGCGTGGCCTCGTGCACATCGAGCGCAGACTCGCGCGCGCGCGCACAGCGCTCACGTGTGTCAGCGCTTCATGCGGTCGCGAACTCGAAGAGCTCAGCGTGCTGCGGCCAGGTTCGTGGACCCTCGTCGAGCCGGCGGTCCGTCCCCAAGAACTGCCAGGTCGCAGCCTCCTGCGCGCCGAGCTCGGCGTCGATCCCGCGGCCCGCGCCGTTGCCTGGTGCGGTCGCTTCGAGGCTGTCAAGGATCCCCTGCTCTTCGTGCAGGTCGCGCGCGAGCTCACGCGGCACGGCGTCCTCGTGCATGCCTTCGGTTCGGGGCGCCTCCTCGAAGCGAGCCGCGCGCTCGCCGAGCGCATCGAAGCGCGCATCGTCTGGCACGGGCCAGACGCCGACTTCCCGCGGCGCGTCGCGGCCTTCGATGCCGTGCTCTCGACTTCCTTGCGTGAGGGCTACCCCGTGGCTGCGATCGAAGCTCTGCTCGCCGCGGTGCCGGTCATTGCCCCGCGCGTGCCTGGCTTCGTCGATCTCGCAGCGAACGCGCTTGACGACGGCGTCCACCTCGAGCCACGCGAGGCGGCGGCGCTCGCGACGGCTGTCCTCGCGGCGCGGCCGCCGAGTTCCGCGACGTGCCAAAGCCTCCGGGCGCTCCACGATCCCGGTCGCATCGCAGCACTCTACGCTGAGATCTACGCGCGCGTCGTGGCGACCTGAGGGCGACGCCTTCGAGCGCCGGCCTGCCTTGCCTCCATTGCCTGCGGCTCCTACAACGCCTGCATGAACGCGACTTCGTCAGGTGCCGCTGCTCCGATTTGCTACCAAGGCGGTCGCTTGACGGTCGACGGCGTGGACGTCGACAGGCTCGCTTCGGTCGTCGGCACACCCTTTCACCTCTACAGCGCGGGCGTCCTGCGCGCGCGCTACGCCCGCGTGGCGCGCGCCTTCGAAGGGCTCGACGTCGGCATTCGCTATGCG
>CALLZN010000194.1 GCA_937858895.1 uncultured bacterium
ACGTGTTACCTATGTCCCCGGACAAAAGTGTTACCCATGTGCCGGGTTGCACCATGACGCGAGCGAAGATTGTGGAATAATTCCTACTACTTATACGCAGCAGAGTCATAGTCTGCTTTCTCGTATCCCCGGCTCGTACTCGATCAAAGACAAGTAGTTCAAGTGAACTAAGACTAGCCCGAATCGCAGCACGATTCGTCGCCAACCATCGGCGCCCGAAGGCCGCGTCGAGATGCTGATCAGGCGCGGTGGCGTCAATGATGATCTCCGCACAATCCCCTTCGATTCTATGGCTTCTTGTTCGCGCCCTTCCGAGCTCGTGGCGCAAAACCGTTCTAGCCCAGGGAACCGCTTCGTCCACCGCACCATTCACCGCCAAAAACGCCAGCACGACGTTCGTCGTCGCAATGTCGAACTCGTCGGCACGAATACCCTGAGGCACGCGCTGCCGAGAAAGCCAACATGAAATCAATTCAAAGTCGGTCCACATCTTTTTGTCGCCGAGTCGGCTTGAATCGGGCATGATTCGCCACCTCACAATACTGCCGTTGAGGAAGGGCTAGTATAGCGGGAGCGCGAGTGCTCACAAGTCGGCCCGTTGTGACTCACTGCCATTTGCTCCTAACGATGGCGTCGGGGCGACCTGCGATCGCTTCTACAGCGCGATCATCAGCCGCGGTCCGATGCTAGTCTGGGTCAAATTGCTCATTGCGCTGCGTGGTGTGACGCTGGTTTCCTCCTAGCGACGACGACGGCGGACGTTGTCAAGAGCCCCGGGTTCGCGCCGACAGGCAGAAGTTCCTGGTCGTCGTCGAGCGTGGCTACCATGCAAGTCGAATGTCGCCAGCTGCCACCGTCGCCGCGCTGCGGACAAGTCCGCCATTTCGTGGTTTACGCGTCGGACATCGGCCCGACAATCCGGCGTGTGCGCGCCGATGCCGAGCGCGCGCAGATGCTGCGCGCGCTCGCGGCGGGCGGCGCAACGGAGTGAGAAACATGAAGATCGATGTGATCGGCGGTGGACCGGCTGGGCTCTATGCGGCCGTTCTGATCAAGCAGGCTTGGCCCGCGACGCGGCTGCGCGTCTTCGAGCGCAATCGGCGGGGCGACACCTTCGGCTTCGGCGTCGTGTTCTCGGACGAGACGCTCGGCGTCTTCAAGGACTATGACGAGCCTTCCTACGAGGCCATCCGGCGCAACTTTGCTTACTGGGACGACGTCGACGTCCACTACAAGGGCTCAGTGCTCCGCTGCGCGGGCAATGGCTTTGCGGGTTGCTCGCGCGTGTCGCTGCTGCGCTTGCTCGAGGAGCGCTGCTTGGAGCTCGGCGTCGAACTGCACTTCGAGACCGAGGTCGGCCCTGACGACGTCGCGCGCCTGCGGGCAGAAGGCACAGACTTCGTGCTCGCGAGCGACGGCATCAACAGCCGACTCCGTGACCACGATCCGGCTTTTGGCACGCGCGTCGAGCTGGGCCACGACCTCTTCTGCTGGATGGGCTCGACGAAGGAGCTCGACGCCTTCAAGTACTTCTTCCGCGAGACCGAGCACGGCGTGGTTCTCGCGCATTGCTATCAATACGAGCGCGGTCGCAGCACTTGGGTCATCGAGATGGCGCCGCGCACGCATGCGGCCTTTGGCTTCGACCACAAAAGCGAAGACGAGTGCAAGGCCGTGCTCGAGGAGGTCTTCCGCGAAGAGCTCGACGGCCACCCCCTCCTCGTCAACCGTTCGATCTGGCGGCGCTTCCCGACCGTCTACAACGAGCGCTGGGTCCACGACCGCGTCGTCTTGCTCGGCGACGCGAAGGCGACGGCGCACTACTCGATCGGCAGCGGGACCAAGCTCGCGATGGAAGACGCGATCGCCCTCTTCGAGGCCTTGCGCGCCACGTCGTGCGACGTCGACCAAGCCCTCGCGCGCTTCGAGACCGAGCGGCGCGAGGACGTCGAGAAGACCCAGTACGCGGCCCTCGTCTCGCTGCGCTGGTTCGAGGCTATGGAGCGCAGCTTCGCGCACGCGCCCGAGACCTTTGCCTTCGGGGTCATGAGCCGTTCGAAGCAGATCACCTACGAGAACTTGCTGCTGCGTGACGAGGACTTCGTGCGGCGGGTAGAAGCGCGCTTCGTCGCCGACGTGCGCGAAAAGGGCTTCGACTTGGCCGACGACACGCGACCGATGTTCACGCCGCTGCGTCTGCGGGACATGGTGGTCGTGAACCGCGTCGTCGTCTCGCCGATGGCCCAGTACTCGGCGAAGGACGGCGTGCCGTCGGACTGGCACTTCGTGCACTACACGTCGCGCGCCATCGGCGGCGCCGGCCTCGTCGTCGTCGAGATGACCTGCACTTCGCCCGATGCGCGCATCACGACCGGCTGCACGGGGCTCTGGAACGACGAGCAGCGCGACGCCTTCGCGCGCATCGTCGACTTCTGCCACCGCGAGAGCGACGCCAAGCTCTGCCTCCAGCTCGGTCACGCGGGCCGCAAGGGTTCGACCCAGCTCGGTTGGGAGAAGATGGACGCGCCGATCGTGGGCGAGAACTGGCCGCTCGTTTCGGCCTCGCCGCTCGCGTGGCAGGACGGCAACGCGGTGCCGCGCGAGCTCGACCGCGCGGGTATGGACCGCATTCGCGACGACTTCGTCGCGGCGACGCGGCGCGCGGCAGAGGCGGGCTTCGACATGGTCGAACTGCACATGGCCCACGGCTACCTGCTCGCGAGCTTCCTCTCGCCGCTCACGAACCAGCGGCGCGACGAGTACGGCGGAAGCGTCGAAAACCGCCTGGCCTTTCCGCTCGAGGTCTTCCGCGCTTGCCGCGAAGTCTGGCCGCAAAGCAAACCCATGTCGGTGCGCCTCTCGGCCTGCGACTGGCACGAGGGCGGCATCAGCGAAGACGACGTCGTCGCCATCACGCGCGCGCTGACGGCGGCCGGTTGCGACCTGATCGACGTGTCGTCCGGCCAGACTGTGCACGACCAGAAGCCCGTCTATGGACGCATGTATCAGACGCCCTTCGCCGACCTCGTGCGCCAAGAAGCGGGCGTGCCGACGATGACCGTCGGCGCGGTCACGAGCGCCGACCAGGTCAACACGATTCTCTTGCAGCGCCGCGCCGACCTCGTCGCGATCGCGCGCCCCCACCTCGCGGATCCCTACTTCACGCTGCACGCGGCCGCCCACTACGACCACCGGCGGCAGCGCTGGCCGAAGCAGTACATGGCCGGTGCCTTCCAAGCCCACCGCGAGGCGGGACGCCTGCGCGAGCGGCAGCGTGAGCTCGAGCGCAAGGCGCGGCCGGCGACGCATGCACTGCCTGAAGACGCGGGTCACGTGCCGCGTTCCGCCTCATGAGGCCGGTGCTGGTCCCCTCCGTGCTCTTCGCCTCGGCGGGACTCGCCGTGGCTTGGCTCGCGACCGCCTCGCCTCGCGCGGCAACCCAGGCCGAGGACCGGGTACAGGCACAGGAACGGGCACAGGAGGCACGCAGCGAAGTCATCGGCGTCGTCCGCGACCGAAGCGGCAAGGCTGTCGAAGGCGCGCAAGTGCGGCTCTGGCTAAGCCCGTCGCTCGACTACGTTTCGCTAGGAGTCGAGGACGAAGTCCGCGCGACGACCGACGCCGCGGGGCGCTTCCGCGCGAGCCTCTTGATGTCGTTTCCTTACTCGGCGGTCGCGACTTGGACCGTGGACGGCCAAGCGAGACAAAGCGAGGTCCATGCCCGCTGCGAGACCTCACAACTGCAGCGCTTGACAGAGCCGATCGCCGCGACGGCGGGGCCGGGCGCGAAGCTCCGCTTGCACGTCACGCGTGCGCAGAACGAGCCCGACGCAGGCTTCGTCGGCAGCGCGCGCTTGCGGGTCTACAGCGATGGCCTCAACCCGCTCCTGCTCGGCGAAGCGCCGCTCGATGCGGAGCTCCGCGCGACCATCGCCGTGCCCTTCGTAGGCCGGGGCGGCTTCGTCACCGCGCTGCTCTACGACGACCGTGGCCTGCTCGAAAAGCAGATCGTAAAACTGAGCGGCGACGAGACGCCATGGGACCTGCGCTACGTCGCGGCCCAGCGCATTCGCCTGCGCGTCGTCGACGAGAACAACACACCGGTCCGAGACGCGCGCATCGACAGCCTCTACCGCGACTCCACGCACTGGCGCAACGAGGGACGCGTCAACGAGCAGGGCGAAGCCTCGTTACGCCCGAGCGCCGAGGAAGCACACAAGTGGACGCTGCGCGTGCGGGCGCCGGGCAAGCGCGACTTCTACCTCTGCCGCCGCTACGACGAGATCAACGTTGATGGCAAGCTCGCCCCGGCGATCCTCGAGGGTGGGGAAATCGCGCCGATCATCGTTTCGCTCAGCGTCGCGCGACCGCTCTGGCAAGGCCGCTGGACGGGGAGGCTTGTAGAGGGCGCACCTTCACGAGTCGTTCTACGCCAGCGCCTCGGCTTCCAAATCGAGGACAGCGTCACCATGTTGTTGCAGAGCGCAGAACGTGTCGACATCCTCGACCAAGGCTTGCTGCGCATTGCGCCAAGCGCAGCGACATCAGGCGCGTCGCTTCGCGTTTACTTGTTGCCGCACGAAGTCGCGGAGCTGCGAGCCCGCTTTGACGAAGCCGCCAACATCGATCCACTCGTGACCCTGTGGCGTCAACCGGCGCTCGGCCTCGAGGCCGGCGACCAGAACTTCGAACTCGATGTCGCGCGCCTCGAAGTCGAAGCCTTCACCGTCCTGCACGCGTCCAAGAACCGAGCTGCCGGCGTCGCTCTGCTCGACCTCGACTGGACCGAGGCAGGCTGGAGCGAAGGCAGCGAGCCTCCTCTTACAAACGCCCCACGCACCGACAAGCGCGGCCGCATCGCGCGCGTGCGCAACGACTCGCCGACCCTCTTCGTCCTCGAAGGCGAGGGCTTCGCCCGCTTCGCGCCGAGCAGCGCCGGCAAGAACGCCGGCCGACACGAGCCGCTGATCCTCGAGCCCTTCGCCAAGCGTCGCCTGCGCGTCGTCGACCACGAAGGCAAAGCAGTGCCGAACGCCACTCTCTTCGGCTGGGTCACGCACACACCGGCGGACGACCAGAAGAGCATAGAAGCCGTGAGCCTCAACCATATCGGGCTCTCGGGCCGCTGTGACGAGAACGGCGAGCGCGAGCTCTGGTGGATCCAACTCGCCGGCATGATGCTCGAGATGCACGTCTCGCATGCCGGCAAGACCCTGCGCTTACTCGGCCCTGAGTCGAGCAGCGAGATCTGGGTCGTCACGCTGCCCAAGTGACCCACGCGCGCCGTCACGTCACCGTCGGCGCAGTGTCACGCGGGCAGCGTCGCGAGGCCTTGCCTAAAACGCCGTCTCGATGCAGTTCGTCAGCAGTCCGGCGCTGGCGTCGAAGTGCAAAGCCTGCCAGTGCAGTGAAGTTCCAACGAGGCCCGGCGGAACGCGGATCGTCCACATCGCTTCCGACACTCGCGAACCCGGCGGCAGCGTGCCCACGGCGACGACCACGACGCTCTGAAGCGGGCCGATGCACAGCGTGCCGATTCCGGGCACGGGAGTCAGCACTGACTTCGGTGCGAGCGCAATCGCATACCGGTTGCCCGCAGCCCCGAAGGTGTCGAGCGTCAGTGTCCCGGGAGAAGCGTAGCCGGCGCGCGCAGCGAGTCCGGCGAGCTCCCCGAGTGCGAGCTGCTGGTAGAGGAACGCGTAGGAGTCCACCTGGTAGGTCTGCAGGTAGGCTTGATACTCGGCGTGCGAGCCGTCCTGGATCGTCAGCAGTTCGGCGTAAACGCCGACTGCATCAGCCCGTGCCTTCAGGTCGAGGGCGTTCTGGTAAGGCAGGATCGGATCCTTCGTGCCGTGAATGAGCTGCAGCGGCGCTTCGCCGGCCTCGAGTTCGGTGAGATTCGCCATGTTGCCCCACAGGCTGATCAGGGCCTGGACTTTCGAAGAGAAGCCCGGGTTGCCGCTCGTGCCCTCACCGAGACTGTCGGCGTAGGCGGCTTGCAGGCACGTCATGGCACCCGACGAGCCGCCGAGGCAGGCAATGCGGCTGGTGTCGATGCGCAGCGGAGTGGCGTTCGCCCGTAGCCATCGAACCGCCGCCTTCATGTCGTGGGTCGCGTCGACCACGGCCTGCGTGAGCTGCCCTCGGAGCGGCGGTCTAGCGAGTCGGTAGTCGATGGACGTCACCACGTAGCCGCGGCGAGCGAACGCATGGGCGATCTGAACGTAGTTGGGACCCGTTTGGGTGCCGGAGATGAAGCCCCCGCCGGGCACGAGGACGATCGCGGGCCGAGCCGATGCGCTGTCACCGGTCGGCTCGTACACGTCGAGGAGCAACGTCTCGAGCCGCTGGGTGAAGAAGTTGATCGCCTGACCGTAGGCGATGTCGCTCTGCAGGGAGACCTGCGAGAAGACCTCGTCGCGATAGCGGCCCTGCTGCGCCACCGCTTGCGAGAAGAGGGAGAGGATCGCCAGGAAGAGCGTGGGCTTCATGATGGTGAGTCGTGGTCGTGGTTGTGGGTATCGCGCCCGATCGGGCACGCACACTTGGTTGCCCATCACCTGCTGTCGGGGTCGCGAGTGCGCGAATCTGGGCTCTCGTGGCGCGAACGATGCGAGTGGCGTCGCGAACCAACGCCTCGGGGTTCACGGATCCGGGCTAGCATGACTCGCCATGGTCGAGTCCCTCGTCACGACAGATCGGACGCGTCGCACGAGCTTCGTACTGTTGATCGGCGCGGTACTAACCATCACGTTGGCGGTCTCGGTGTTCGCCATGAAGTCTGTCTTCCGTTTGCAGGACGAGCAGACTTCGACCGGCGAGGTCGTGACGATCGTGCTGGCCCAGCAGTTGACACTGCTCGGCGTTCTCCTGCCGATCGTCTTGGTTGGACGCAGGTTTCTCCGCCGCCTCGACAGCCGAGGCGCACGCATCGTCGTCCACGCCGGGTCCTTGATGGTCCTCGTGGTCGTTGCGACCGCAGCCCGCTGGGGTGTTGCGCGCGCCTTCGGCGTCCCCTTGCCGGACCATCTCGCGAACACCTTCCTGGTGGGCTCGATCGGCAGAGCGGTGGTCGCATACGTCGCGGCATGCATCCTGTTCAGGCTCTTGGACAAGGATCGGGAGTTGGCGACTCAGCGCGCTGCCGCCGAGCGACTCGCCGCGCGGGAGCGGGAGCTGCGCGCGGAGGTGACCTCCGCGCGGCTCGAAGCGCTTCTGCGCCGCCTCGAGCCCCACTTCCTCTTCAACGCCATGAACGCGATCGGGGGGCTGATCCTGACAGCCTCCGCCGAGCGAGCGCACGATGCGTTGACTCGGCTTTCGTCGCTTCTGCGGCACGTCCTCACGCACTCCGAAGCACCGACCGTGCCGCTTCACTCCGAGATCGCATCCGTCGGCGACTACCTGGCGATCGAGCAGCTGCGCTTCGGCGAGCGGATGGTCGTCGACCTCAGCTGCGACGAAGACTGCGAGGACGCCGAGGTCCCTGCCATGCTCTTGCTTCCCGTCGTCGAGAACGCCGTCCGGCACGGTGTGGCACGACGGTCGGGAGCATCCGAGGTGACCGTGACTGCGGTCCGGGTCGAGGACCGCTTGCAGATCGAAGTTCGCGACGAAGGCGGTCCCGTCGGAACCGACTCGGAGCCTGGGTTTGGAATCGGATTGGCGACGAGTCGAGAGCGACTACGAACGATGTATGGCACGGGCGCGTCGCTCGAGCTTCTCGAACTTCCCGGAGACGCAGGGATGCGGGTCAGCATCGAACTCCCCTGGACCGTCGTCACAGCGGCGAGCTCGGCGGTGGCGGGATGAACGTCCTGATCGTCGATGACGAGCCGTTGGCGCGCGAGGGGATCCGGCGCTTCCTCCGGGACTGCGCCGATGTCACACGGGTCGACGACGTGAGCTCGGGCGCGCAGGCGGTCGAGGCACTGGCATCCGGTCGATGGGGCGTCGTCTTCCTCGACGTCCAGATGCCTGGCCTCGACGGCTTCGATGTCCTTCGAGGGCTCGCCGCAGCTCCTCCTGTCGTCGTGTTCGTGACCGCCCACGAGCAGCATGCGGTGGATGCGTTCGGCGTCGATGCTGCGGACTATCTTCTGAAGCCGGTTTCGCGGGAGCGCTTCCAGGTCGCGCTCGAGCGTGTACGCGCTCGACTGCGGCAGCGCGACGTCGCTCGTTGCAGCGAGGATCTGATCGCTGCGCTTCGCGGGTTACGAGACGACGCGCAGACGCGGGAACTGCGTCTCGATGACGGGCGGGGTGTCCAGGTGATCCCCGTGGAGTCGCTGATCCGCGTCGAGGCAGATGACAAGTATGTCGTCCTGACGGGCGAAGACCGCGAGTGGCGGATCCGTCGGTCCTTGGCACAGATCGTCGAGCTGCTCGACCCAAGTGAGTTCCTGCAGGTGCACCGGTCCTGCCTCGTGGCGCGCTCCCGAATCGCCGGGCTGGACCACACGACGGGTGGCGTCCCTTTCGTCACAATGGTCGATGGGACGCGCGTGCGCGTGAGCAAGGCTCGATTCGCAGAGGTTCGAGCGAGCTTGCTGAACTAGCTGTGTCCGACTCAGTCCGCGGCGCTGCTCAACGCAGCGTGATCGCCAGGGGATGGCTCGCGGCCGCGGGAGTCGGGCCGGTGCATGTCGGCGTGGCAAGCCAAAGCGTCTGCGCGTAAATCGGCCCTCCTGGGGTGAGTCCGGTGAGCGGAACGGCGAGCGAGAACGAGCCGTCCGGGGCGCTCACCAGGGACACCGTGGCGAGGAGCTGGGACGGGTCGAGCCACAGGTCGAAGCCGAACCCTGGGTTCGGCGTGGGTAGCGAGCTTCCGCTGAAGAACAAGCTGCCGATGGAGTTCGCAGGTGCGCCAAGACCACGGAGTGCAAACCCGGCGTTGCCGATCCGCGCTGGTCCGTTGCCTTCGAGGCGTACGCTGCCTTTGCAGGAGCGGGTCGAGTTCCCGTAGCAGCGCAGGCCAGCGAAGCGGACCTGAGACCGGACCTCATCCATCAAGGCATCGGTCTGCGCACGAGAGATCCCGAGGAAGGACTGGATCAGCAGGACGCCGTAGCTGTTGCGTTCCCGATCCACGAACGGCCAGGTTCCGAAGCCGCCCGGCGAGCTGACTTCGAGGGCTTCTCCGTTCTGCGCGACACGATCGCGCCAGACGCCGATGCCGTAGCGCCGACCATCTGGCTGGAAGGTCCTGACAATCTGAGCTCCCCGCGTTTGGTCGGCGAGCATCACGTCGACAGCGGCCTTGGAAAGGATGCGCCGTCCGCGAAAAACGCCATCGTTGGCGATCATCTCGAGGAAGCGCCCGAAGTCCTCCAGAGAAGATCGGGCACCACCCGCGATCATGTAGTTGGTCGTCGTGCCGAAGCCCTGATAGTCCGTCGACGTCATGCCGAGCGGGTTGCCGATCAGGTTCCGGAACAGCTGCTCGAAGCCCGTCCCGGTCACCTGCTCCGCGATACGACCACCAACGTGCATCGAGAGGTTGCCGTAGGCGAAGGCCGTACCGGGGGGATTGTTCAGAGGCAGTTTCGCGATGTGGGCGACCGCTTGCTCGAGCGTGACGGATAGGTCGTTGATCACCGGATCGTTGTCCGCCATGCCGGACGTGTGGGAGAACAGCTGGCGGATCGTGATGTCGGCGGCGGCTCCGGTGAAGTCGCTCCTGAATTTGCGAATGGGGTCGTCGAGCGAGAGGGTGCCCTGTTCGACGAGCTTCATGATGACGGCGCCCGAGAGCCACTTGGTAGCAGATGCGATCGGGATCACGGTCGAGGCGTTGTAGCTACCGCGGTGGAGTCGCGCGACCTCGGCGTTCTCGTGCACGAGGAGAAGGCTTGCTCCGTTGCGTGCGACCGTGCCGACCATCGTCTGGAGGCGCAGGTCGAATGCTGCGACGTCGTGACAGTCCGAGGCCTGGGCGGCGATGTCGGGACTGGGCACGAACCCGAGAAGGGCGATCAGTGCTGTTTGGAGGTTCCGCGTCATGGTGGATCTCGTTCGAAGGGTTTGCTTGGAGCTGTGTTGCTTTGAGGGCGACATGCCAACCGTGACGCAAGTTGCGCCAGGGTCGTTCGTGGTTTCGCGAATCCGTGTCCCGGCGGTGGGAACGCTACTCGTGGCGTCGCGAACCGGGGTCGTGGGATCGGTCACGATCCTGCTTGGCGCATCGAGTTCCTACCGCAGCCCTCAGGCTACGCAGGATCGATGGCGCGCAACACGTCGGCGAGATCGCGGACCTTCGCGATGGTGATCGATTCACGTTCGTAGGTCCGATCCCCATCGTTGACGAGCACGCGACGTGCGAAGCGTGCCGGCAGGACTTCGGTGATCTTGCGCAACGTTTCGAGGTGACCCGAAGCGAGCGTCGCCCCAGCCTTGGCCTCGACGCCGAGAAGGTCAGCACCGAGCGCGCTCACTGCGTCGACTTCGAGACCCGTACTGTCGCGGTAGAAGTGCAGGTCACCGCGTCGACCACCATTCAGACGGTGCTTGAGCAGCTCGCCCATGACAAGATTCTCGAACAGCGGCCCGCGCAGTGGATGAGCGAGAACTTGTGACGGCGCGTCGATCCCGAGCAAGTGCGCCGCGAGCCCGACGTCGTGAAAATACAGCTTCGGCGACTTGATCAGCCGCTTGCTGATGTTCGCGTGCAGTGGAGGCAGCAAGAACACGATGTAGGTCGCTTCCAAAACACTGATCCACTCGCGCGCGGTGGTGTGCGACACACCGGCATCGCCCGCCAAGTTCTGGTAGTTGACGAGTTGTCCGACGCGGCCCGCGCAGAGTTTGACGAAGCGCCGGAAGAGCGTCAGGTCGCGAATCTGAATGATCTTGCGGACGTCGCGTTCGACATAGGTCTCGACGTAGTCGCCGAGCAACTGTGGCGCGGGAATGTCGCGGTCGTAGCCGCGCGGGTAGAACCCGCGATGGAGCAGTTCGTCGGTCGCGGGCTCGTCACCGAACGCGTCCACCTCCGCGATCGTCAGCGGCAGCAAGGTCAGCAACCCAGTGCGGCCGGCCAACGACTGACTTACCGTTTCGCTCACGGCGAGTTGCTGGCTGCCAGTGAGCACGAACAGTCCATCGCGACCGTCCTCGTCGACGATTCCCTGGATATAGGAGACGAGCTCTGGCGCGTTCTGGATCTCGTCGAGGACGGCGCCATCAGGGAATTGGGCGAGAAACCCGCGCGGATCCTCGACTGCGAACTCGCGGACGTCGCCGAACTCGAGGTTGGCGTATGGGTGATCGGGGAAGGTCTGCTTGCAAAGCGTGGTCTTACCGGACTGCCGCGGGCCGGTGAGGGTGACGACGGGGTAGTGCGTAAATGCCTGCCGCAGCGCGGCTTCGGCGAGTCGGCGGACCATCCATGCAGATTGAAGGTTGAAACTTCAAATTGCAAGGACGGGCTAGGCCGTCACGCCGCGGCGGGCGCGACGCGCGCGAAGTTCGAAGTCGGTCGCCGACGCCGGTATCGTCGTGAAGCCGCAACGTGTCGTGAATGGCAATCTGCTTGGCGCGCCACTTCTCGAACTTGCTCAGGTCCTCGATCTCGAGCTTGTGTTCGTCGAACCGAGGCTCATGGCGTAGCCTCTCGCAGAGCCGCGCACTTCGCCGTCTTCGTGACGCACGCTGCCCGCGTGACCCACGTGCGCCGTCAGGTGACTCTCAGCGCAGTGTCACGCGAGCGGCGTCGCTCGTGCCGAAGGGCAGGCCCAGCAAGGTCGACGGACAAGCGTTGTTGCTGTTGACATCGAGGCCTTGCAACGTGAGCGTCGCACCGAAGAGCGTGGGATCGTTCGGCAACTGTGTCGCCAGCTTGGCAAGGGGCAACGACACGATCGGCTGGACCAGGAGCCTGCAGGTTGCGACCGACGTTTGACAGAGCGGGAGCGATGGCAGATCGACGCCGATCATCAGGATCGGTATCGCCGTAGGATTTTGCAACGTGACCTCGAAGGCTGCACCAATGGTCGGTGGGTCGCTCACTCGGATCGAGAAGGGTCGACCGACGTTGCAGTGGGCAGGAAGGATCGTTACGCCACTCGCCGTTGGTCGTGCAGCGAAGAATGCCCCAGCAATGTCTCGGCCGTGGCCCGCGCTGGCTGAGACCTCTTGCCAGACGACCATGGCTTCGGGACGCGCCCCCCCCACCGCACCCTTCGTCGCGACGCGCGTCGACGACGCATCGCGAGGCGTCGTCGAAAGGAGCACGTGACCCTCTTGGAAGATCAAGCCGCTACCCGTGAAGAAGATCGTCATCGCATAGGGGCGCGTGATCGCCTGCGACTCGGTGTAGGTCAAGACGAAACGGCGGCCATCGAAGCAGAGCGCCGGATCCGACTGCGCCAACGTCGGAGAGCCACCTGGTTCGAGGACGCTGAGGTTTCGCGTCGCCCCACTCTTGCCGTAGCCCCCGGCGATTGAGCCGCTGACGAGCGCAGCGACGATGTCGAAGTTGCCGCGCGTGGCCTGCTCCTGCTGCCAAGCGACCAGGAAGTCACGACCATCGCCGGCGACAGCGGGCCGACGTTCATCGGCGGAGGACGCATCGAGCTGCGAGGCGCTCTGTAAGCTTCCACCCTGCTCGTTGACCACCGCAAAGAAGATGTCGCCGCGCAGACACGATGCCTGCTGCTCCCAAGCGAAGGCCCATGCTGCGAGCGCGCTGCTGCTCTTGTTGATCGAGACTTCACCGATGCAGCGCGAATCGGCGAAGGTCTGATTCAGGCCGAGGACGCCCGTCGTCGAGACGACACGCGTCTTGACCTTCTTGGTGGAGAGCGCCTGATCCGCGACCCAGACCACGGCGAAGGTTCTACTCGACGCGAGCGACGTACCACCGATGTCGCATTGGATCGGCACATCACCAGCGAGGGTCGAAGCCTGTACATCGATCGGGCTGGCATAGGTCGCGGACGCTGCCGCGTGCGAGCGAGCGACGACCGCAGCCGTCAAGGTTCGGCGTTCGACCCAGGCGATCATGAAGAGGCGGTCCGGGCGGTTGTTCGCGACGCGCGGTCCGCTGGCATTGGCGGTGCCACTCTCCGCGTAGCTCACTTCCAACTGCGCACCGCTGCCATCGAAGCGGCGCACCTTGATGTCGCCATCGCTCGCAGAGGCCTTCTCGTTGTAGACGACGAGCCAGGTGTCGTGGGTCGCATCATAGGCAACATCCGCTTCGACTTCGTCGAGGGGCGTGGACGACAGTGCCACGGTACGGAGCAACGGATCGATGCGTAGGGGATACTTGGCACGCGCCACGAAGTCCGGCGGCACCGTGATACGAATCGCAGCTTCCGTCTGCTCCGCCGCAAAGACGACCTGCTCGCCGCGCGCATCGATGGCGGTCACGAGGCCGTATCGCAGTTCGCCAAAGCCGGGCATGACATAGCGCAGCTCACCAGCGGCCGACCGCCCCATCGGCTCGAGCGTCGTTTCGACGGGAATGATCAAGCGCAGCGACCCCGAAGCGAGCGCCTGTGGAATCAAGAAGGAGTGCTCGACACCCTCGGGCCGCGCGTCGAAGTACTCGAGGAAAGCGCCGCGGTCGAAGCATGCGGTCCCGCCTTCGCATCGCAGACTTCCTGCGACCGAGGAGATCCCTTCCAAGTAAGCAAGTCGGAGACCCAGCGTCGCCGCCCCTGGCGCTCGCGAGGCGAAGACGGCGTGGAAGTCCACACCATCAGCAGCAAAGCGCGCCTTGTAGCCGCGGCCACGGGCCCACAGCGCGCCGACCTCGGACGTAGTGTCCAGGGAAACGCCCGTGAACGGCTGAGGGCAGAAGCGCGGCGCCGCCGCAGCTTCCTGCGCAAACGCATGCCGGGCAAGCAAAGGAGCGGTGCCAATCGAAGTCACGGCGCACACGGCGGCCGTAGTGAAGCGACGTAGTTCCAGGAGCGTCGCGCGGTTCCACAAAGAGTGCTGCATGGCGGCGGTACGCACGGGACCTCACCGCGTGGACAAGCACTCGAGAATAATCGGCCGCGAGCCGCCGACGAGAGATAATGCCTGCTCGGGCGACACGGAAGACGGAGCACGACGCGCCAGATGCACGCAGAGGACGCAACACCCACGGACGCAGACTTCGGCTTCGGCGGCGATACCTGGATCGACCACCTTCGCGCCGCCCAAGGATCTCGACGCGACCATGAGGCCTGCCTTGGCGCCATCGGTGACTACGAAATCCAGGCCGTTGTCGCGCGCGGCGGTCAGGGCGTCGTTTACAAAGCCAGACAACCCGGCACCGAACGCAGCGTCGCGATCAAGCGCCTCCTCCTTCCTAGCGCCGAATTCGACGCCAGGGCCAGACGGCGCTTCCAGCGCGAGGTCGAAGTCGTCGCCAGCCTACGGCACCCCAACATCGTCACGATGCACAGCGTCATCGACGACGGTCGCAGCATTGTGATGGAGTGGGTCGAGGGGTCCGAAATCGACCGTTGGGCAGACAGCGTGCGCGGTCAGCGTGGTGACGAAGCGCGCATCATCGAAGTGTTCCGCCGCGTCGCCACGGCCATTGCCTACGCCCACGGCAGGGCCGTTCTGCATCGAGACATCAAGCCCTCGAACATCCTCGTAACGAGCGAGGACGAAGCGAAGATCCTCGACTTCGGGCTCGCACGCGACCTCGACAATGCAGTGACGCTCACGCAGCTGGGACAGTTCAGCGGTACGCCGACGCACGCGTCGCCCGAGCACATCGACCACGGTCTCCACGAAGTCGACGTGCGTTCGGATGTCTATGCGCTCGGCACCGTGCTCTACCGCTGCTTGACCGGTCGCCTTCCCTTCGAAGGCAAGACGCTGGCGCGGCTCTTCGACGACATTCGAGAAGGACGCCCATCCAACGCTGCGCTCTCGAGCACCGTGCCGCGGGATCTGGCTGCCATCGTGCAGAAGGCCATGCATCGTGACCGCGATAAGCGCTACGCGACCATGACGGACCTGGCAGGCGACCTCGAGCGCTACCAACGCAGGGAGCCGACGACGGCAAGGCACGCCACGGCCGTCGAGCACGCGTCTGCCTTCGTTCGCCGCCACAAGTCGCTGGCCTCGATGCTGTCCATCGCCGGCGTCCTCCTGCTCGCTCTCGCGGTGCAGGAGTGGCGCGCCGGGCGCGAGATCGAGCGCGAGCGCAATGCACTGCGTGATCGCGTGGCCGAGCGCGACGCGGCCTTGCACAAAGCCGAACAGCGCGGCGCTCAGCACGAAGTCGAGATGCTCAAGGCCATGGGCGTCGTGCGAACCTTCGCCTCGGTCATCTCCGACATCGCCAAAGAAGACGAAGGCGTGCGCGAGCACGTGCGGCGCGCCTTCCAGGCCGTCGAGGACCGCCTCCAGAAGAGCCGCCTCGAGGTCGCACCAGCCGTGGCGAACGCCATGCGCGGCGCAGTAGCTCGAGGACTCGAGAGCATCGGCGACCACGAAGGTGCACGCCACCACTGGGAACGCATCGTGACTATCGGCCGCAACACCGAGCCGAGCATCGAAGTTGCGAACGCCCTCGCGACGCTCGGACGAGCTGCCCTTGACGATGGTCGTGTCCACGAGGCTGTCGCCTACTACCGCGAAGGCGAAGCCGTTCGCCGCGCCGCGAGCGAGAGCTACGACCCGCGAACCCTCTCCGCCGCCAAACTGTCGATGATCGACGCCCTGGCGAGGGCCGGCCACATTGCCGAAGCGCAACGCGCTTTGCTCGACGCGCGTGCCGAGTCGCGCGTGGTCCGCCGGGCGCTCGCAGGCGCAGTACGTGAACTCGCTTCCAAGCACGGCCTCACGGCGCCGCCGTGGTCCCTCGAAGCAAAGCCGAGTGCATCCGCGCCGAGGAAGTGACGTGGCGCCATCGAAAGATGAACCGGGTACGCGAGCAACGAGCGACACCCCTGCGAGGCGCACGAGCCCGACCTTGCTCGAACGTCTGCGGGCGAAGGACGCCCACGAGGCCTGGGCGCGCTTCGAGCACGAGTATGCGGACCTCGTCCTCGCCTACTGCCGGCGCATCGGCTTGCAAGTCGTCGACGCCGAGGATGTCTGGCAGGCCACGCTGCTGCGCCTCCTGGGCGCCGTCGAACGCTTCGAGTACGACCCCGCGCGCGGCCGCTTCCGCTCCTTCCTATTCGTAGTCGTGCGCTCCGCGGTCGTAGCGATGCAACGCCGCCGCGCGTCGCCTGCGAGCGCCGTGCTTGAAGACAGCTCCGCGGCCGCGAGCGAAGGCACGGGCAGCGACGCAGAGAGCGAAGCCTGGGAAGCCGAGTGGCGGCACTTTCACTTGCGCCGCGCCTTTCAAGCACTCGAAGCCGAGGTCGACGCGCGCGCACGCCGGATCTTCGGAGACCTGCTCGCAGGCCTCGACATCGACGAGGTAGCCGCGCGCCACGGGACGACGCGCGCCGCCGTGCACAAGGTCAAGCAACGCGTACGGGACCGGCTACGCGAGCGCATCGCCGCCCAAGTGCGTCACGAAGACGGCGAATCATGAGTCAGCGCTGCTGCGGCAGCGCGGTGCGCGAACCGAAGCGGAAGAACTGAAACGCCGGGCCGACTTCGAAGGCCTGGAAGAAGAGCGTCTGGCCGACCAGCACGAGCTCGTTGCGCGGGATGCGATACGTCCAGTTGCCCGCACCCGCGCCCAGGTGAATGAGGCCAGCGCCGCGGACGAAGTCGAGTTCGAAGACGCCTTCGACGCCGGGGATGACGAGGCCCTGGCTCAAGCGGAACTGCGACGCGAAGAGAGCCGTGATCGTCTTCGGATCGCGGACCGGCAGGTCGATGAGCAAGAACTCACGATCGCCAGTGCGATAGAGTTCGAAGAGCGGCACGGGCGGCAGGACCTTGCGCACGACGCAGTCGTCCACGTAGAAGTCCTTGTTGACGACGTCCTCGGCGCGCGCCAAGAAACGAATGCGATACTTACCGACGCCGAGTTCGAGCGTCTCCTCGATGAGCCCCTCGGCCGTCATGACGGTGCGCGCGAGGTCGAGGACCAAGACCCAGTTGCTACCATCCTGCCGTTCGATGGTCGTGCGGAAGTCGGTGATCCCACGGCTCGCGTAGTTCGGATTGTTGACGGCAGCGCCGACCCAGTAGACGCCCCCACCGCGAGTCGCGTCGATCTCGAAGCCCTGCTCGATGCCGACGTCGCCGCCCTGCGCCGTCGTCGCCTTGGCCGCGAAGACGCGGTCGTTCGGTTCCTCGAAGCCGAGCAGGCTCTCGAGGACGCGCGCGTCGCTCGCATTGCTGGCATTGACGACGGTCCAGGGCGCGAAGCTCGTGGCGCTGTCCTGGAAGCCACCGTTTTGGATGAGGTTCTGGGCGACGGCATTGGGCGCGATCGCGGCGAAACTGAGAAAGAGGACGGCGCTTGCGAAAGCGCGCTTGCAGGCATGCATGTGGGACTCCTTGGTCAGGGTGAGCCCTCAGGTACTAGCAACTCTCATCGGCCGCTGCCAATGAAGATCCGGTCTTCCCGGACAACGAAGCAGGACCAGGGCAAAGCTCCTGAACTCAGCCGCTCAACAAGTCAGCGCAGCAACTCGAGCGGATAGTCCTCGAAGCCATCGCCCGCGAGCAGCGCATCGGCGAGGCGCTCGACCATCGCGCGGCCGATTGGTTGCGAGCCGGACTGGAAGGTGACGCGCGGCGCGCCAACGCCGGTCTCGCGCACATCGACGCCAAAGAGCGCCTCGAAGCCGAGCCCCGCGACGAAGCGCGCATCGAGGACGCGGCGCACGCCGGCGCTCGGCGGCGGCGCTTCGACCGCGAAGCCGTCCGCAAAGACCACGAAGCGCGCCACTGCGTCCGCGCCAAGCACCTCGCTGAGCGCGCGCGTTCCGCCCTTGGCCCAGCGCGGACGCAACGTCGGCACGAGGCGAAGCGTATCCGCGTGGACCGCGCCGTCACTGCGATAGAGCGTGCGCCAGAGCAGCAGGCTGCAGGGCAGCGGCAGGGCGCGCAGCCCCTCTACTTGGTGGCCACGACTCTTGGCGAGCGCCGTCGCGAGCTCGAGGGCGCGGTCGCGCTGCACCGCACCAAAACCGACGAAGACGGCAAAGTAGAGCCACGCAGCGACGATTGCAGAGCGCCGCCAGCGACGCAGCGCGAGACCGAGACCAGCCAAGAGCCCGAGCGTCAGGAGGGGATCGACGATTGGCAAGAGGTCCCAACTCGCGCGCGCGTCCGAGAAGGGCCAGGCGAGGTGCGTCCCGTAGCTCGTGCAAGCATCGAGCGGCCCATGCGTCGCGTAGGCGGCGAAGGTCACGATGTAGGTCTTCCGCAGGTTCGCGCGGAAACGCCGCCACAGACAGCACGCGACGATCGTGCAAAGCAGCGCCCCGATCGGCACGAAGGCCAGCGCGTGCGTGAAGTGCCGGTGGTAGGTCCAAGGCAGCTCGAGGTCGATGACGAACGGGATCACGACGTCGAGGTCGGCCGCCATGCCCGCCCCCATGCCCAGCAAGATGGCCGCGCGACCGAGGCGCGGGCGGCCCTTGGACACGTGAGCGAGGACCGCGTCGGCAACGCCGGCTGCCATCCCTCCGAGCGCAGCTTGGGTCAACGGATCCACGTTGCGAGCTCGTGGGAACTGCGCCGCTCAGGCGCCGCGGCGGACGCGACGCTCGTCCATCGCTTCGACGCAGAGCTCTTCGAAGACCCGCGCGACGGCGGTCGAGGAAACGTTCTCCTCGACGAAGACGCGCGCATCCCGGCGCAGACGCGTGCGACGCTCGCCATCGCGCAGCATGGCCACACACGCGCGCGCGAAGCCCTCCTCGCCATCGGCGATCGCGCAGTGCACGTCGTCTTCGACCGGCAAGCCCCCGACGCCGAGCGTCGTCGAGACGAGCGGCGAACCGAGTGCCATGGCCTCGTAGGCTTTGAGCCGCGTGCCACCACCGATGCGCAGCGGAATGATCGAAAGGTCCCCGCCTTGGATGTGCGGCCGCACGTCGTCGACGAAGCCGGTGAAGTGCCACTTGGCATCGACCTTCTTGGCGGCTTCGACGAGGCCCGGGTCCGGGTCGCGGCCGATGACCTCGAGTTCGGCCTCGGGGCAGTCGCGCAAGATGCGCGGCCAGCACGCGGCGAGGAACCACTCGAGGCCTTCGATGTTCGGCAGCCAGTTCATCGAACCGGTGAAGACGAAGCGCGGAGCCCGCGCACGGAGGTCCCCCTCGCGCGCAAGGCGTGCGAACTGGTGGAAGTCGACATCGACACCGGTCGGGATCGTACGCGTGCGCTCGATGCCGAAGTCGCGACGAAAGGCCTGCGCGTCGCGGTCGGACACCGCGATCACGCGATCGAAGCGCCGGAGCATGTCGCGTTCGAAGCGCCGCATCTTGTCGGCCTGTCCTTGCCAGATCGCGCGCATGTAGGCGCGCGTCGCGCGTTCGGCATGGCGCGCGTAGATCTCGGACTCGACGTTGTGCGTGAAGACCAGGCTCGGCACCTCGAAGCGTTCCGGGCAGAGGATGGCCGTGTGCACGAAGTCGACGACGACGACGTCCGGCCGCGCGCCGAGCGCCGCGTCGATGGCCGCGCTCGCCGTCTTGCTGCGGTCGGTCGCGACCGAGACCGGCAAGCGCGACGCGAGCGACGCGACGCGCCTGAAGGTCGAGCGCCGCGTGTCGTCGTCCCAAAAGATCGCCTCGTCGCAGACGCGCTCGAGCTCGTCCGCGAACTGCGCTTCGCCGCCCTTGGGCCGCGGCTGGAGGAGCGTGATGTGGAAGCGCTTCCCCTTCATGCCGCGCAGGACGTCGACGGTGCGGATGCGCCCGCCGCTGATCGTCGGAAAGAGAAACCACGGCGCAACGAAGAGCAGCCGCGGTCGCTCGTCGATGCGCGCTGCGCTCACCAAGACAGCCCTTCGTAGGCAGCCCCCTCGAGGCGTCGCAGCGTGGCGATGCCCGAGAGGTCGAGGATGGGACGCCCGCGATGCTCGGCCGCGATGAGTTCGAGGACCTTGGCCGGCGCGTGCGCGACGACGATCGTCGCGGCGCCTTCGAGGACACGCGCGGGATCACGGACGAGGAGTTCGTCGAGGTGGGGAATCTCGCGTTCGATGAAGTCGCGGTTGGCGCCGAGCAAGCGGCCGACCTCGAGGGCCTCGTCGTAGATGGCGAGCTCGAAGCCCTTGCCGAGCAAGCGCTCGGCGAGGTCGACGTAGGGCGATTCGCGCAGGTCGTCGGTGCCCGGCTTGAAGGCCAAGCCGAAGAGCGCGACGCGTCCGCGACCGTGCTTGGCGACGAGGTCGAAGGCCCGACGCTTCTGCTCGACGTTGCTCGCCATGACGTTCTCGATCATCGGCATCGCGACGTTGCGCTCGCTCGCGAGCGCCATGAAGGCGCGGATCTCCTTGGGCAGGCACGAGCCACCGAAGGCGCCGCCGGGCTTCAAGTAGGCGGCCGAGATGTTGAGGCTGCGGTCTTCGCAGAAGAGCTCGAGGGCCTCGCGCGCATCGACGCCGAGGTCTTTGAGCAAGGCGCCGGTCTCGTTGGCGAAGACGATCTTGACCGCGTGGTAGGCATTCGAGAGGAACTTGACCGACTCGGCGGCGCGGCAGCTGACCTCGTGGAAGGGCGCCTCGACGCCGTCGTAGAGGCGGCGGACCATGGCGGCACTCTTCGGGCTCGCGCTACCAGCGAGCGTGAAGGGCGGCGCGTAGAAGTCACGCACGGCGCTCCCCTCGCGCAAGAACTCGGGGTTGAAGGCGAGTTCGAGCCCATGGCCGAGCTCGCGCCCACTCGCCTTCATGAGCGCAGGTGCGACCCGCTCTTCGGTCGTGCCCGGGATGACCGTGCTTCGCAGTACCAAGGTGTGCGGACTGTCCTTCTTGGCGATGGCAGCACCGATCTCGCGAACGACCGCGTCGACGGCGCCGAGCGAGAGCTCGCCCTTGGCGTTGCTCGGCGTGCCGACACAGACGAGGCTGAGCTCGGTTTCGGCGACGGCGGACGTCGCGTCCTGGGTCGCGCGGATGCGGCCCTCGGCGTGGGCCTTGGCAATGCGCTCCGCGACGCCTGCCTCGACGACGGGCGAACGTCCGGCCGCTATGGCCTCGAGCTTCTGCGCGTTGAGGTCGACGCCGATGACGTCATGGCCGAGTTCGGCGAAGCAGGCGGACGAGACCGCGCCGACGTAGCCCATACCAAAGATCGAGATCTTCAAAACGGGCCTCCGTGGAGAGAGGCTTCGTGACTTTCGTACATCGTGTTGGAGCTAGTGTGGGAGAAGCGAGGGTCCAGGCACAGCGAGCTTCTGATCGCAAGAAATACAATAGAGATCGGCCATCGGGGCCGGCCATCTAGAACCGGATCCCTTGCTGCGGCGCACCGACGCCCCGCATGGGTGGGCGCGATGCTGTGGTGATTATCGACGAAGCACATCCATGAGCCAACACCTCAAACGCCTGGTCCTCGTGCACTGGAAGTCAGGCCCCGAACTCGAAGAGCGCTGCGCCCGCCTCGAGGCCAAAGGCTTCGAAGTCGAGCCGATGTGGGAAGAGGGCGGCGCCCCCTACCGACGCATGAAGGACGATCCGCCCTTCGCGGTCGTGATCGACCTGTCGCGCCTGCCGTCCCACGGTCGCCAGCTCGGTCGCGCGATCCGCGAGCGCAAGTCGACGGCGACGCTGCCCATCGTCTTCGTCGCCGGATCGGCCGACAAAGTCGCGCGCGTGGCCGCCGAGGTCGCGGGCGCGATCTTCACGTCGTGGGACGAGATCGGAACCGCGCTGGCCAGAGCTCCGCAGCAGGCAGCGAAGCAGCCGACCGCGGCGCAGCCGAATATTGGAACGTAACTTCCGGTGGCACTGCTGCAACCGGACGCAGCGCTTGTGATCGGGCACTTGTCTCCACTGAGGACCCGACTCGGGGTAACCACGAATGTGGAAGCCATGGACAGAACGAAAATCGCGATGGCGGTGATCATCTACTTCTCCTTCTCCTTTTGGATGACTGCGTATGTGGGCAGTTCTGCTAAATAGAGGAGAGCCTTCATCTTCTTGATCTCGAGCCACTTTCCAGCCAGTTCATCAAACTCTGGTCGCGTTCCGAAAGGAAAGCGCACTAAGTGCGCCGCGGGATAGTAGTCCGTTTTTGGCTGCCAGTCGTTTTCGCTACACACTGAGAACCACGACTGGTGCTCATTCTTTGCACTCACCTTCGGAGCCTCCGATCTCGGACGGTAGCCGCGACTTCGTAGATAGCCCTCGCCCTTCTCTCTGACGGCACGCTCCCACGTTTCTCGCTCAAAGAAGACTTCGGTTCGCCCCGCCCAAAACTCTTTGCCCGCTGCTGCTGACACAAGGGCAAGTCTTCGTTCCTCAGTTTGCTGACGTGCGGATTTATACCGATGAAAAATATCCTCAAGTTTCGTGCAGACGGACAGCGGCAGCTTAGGAACTGGACGGGCCAGCATGACGCCAACCTCTGTGAGGCACAACCTCACGTCGTCCATCGTCGGCTCACGACACAGGCACAGGGTGTGCTCGTCAGCGCGGTTAACATCAGCGTCGCTGGCTGTTGGCGTAGCCTGTGACTCGCCTTCTGCTCTGGAGTTTGACTCTTTGGGCGATACAACGTTTGTCGTGCCCTGTTCTGGTCTGAGGTCCTGCACACCGACTTCGGTCTCAGGTTGTATCCCAGCGGGCACTTCTGGCGTCAAGTTCTGGTCCGCAGCCTGGGGAACACGAGTCCACAGTGCGTAGGGCAGAACACAAACGAGTGCTGCGAGCAGGATCAATCGCAATGGCTTCATGACTGTTTCCACGCTGGTGTAGGCGCGCTGGGCTACCGATTCCCAAGTCAAACACGACGTGGTTCAGGCAGCGCTCACGCCATGAGCGCTCCAGCGAACTCCCCCCCATGCAGCCGTCAAGAAGAATCTCGAAAATTTCGGTCGAGATCCCAATTGAGTCGACACCAGCATCGAGCATCCACGAACTTGTCGGGCACTTTCTGCGACTAGCTAGCTGCGCGCCACGAAGCGCAGGCCCGACCAGTGGGCGTCGCAGACTTTGATGATGTCGACGTGAGCAGCCCGCACTCGCGCTTCGCGTCGTGCCGGTTCGGCGATCGAGCGCTCGCCCTTCGAGGGTGAGGAAGTGAGATGACGCTAGCTCAAACGTCCAGCGTCTCGTGCAGGCGCTTGGCGGCGTCAGGGTCGGCGACGTCGCTGTGACAGGCCGCCTTGCCGTGCTCGGCGCCGACGACCTTCTTGGTCTTCGAGGCCAACCGGTGGATCTCGGCAGGACTCAGCACACCACGCTTCTCGAGAATCTCACGCTGCTCGGCCGTCAGCGCTTCGCTGACCTTGGCCCGGCCGCGCTGGGCATCCTCGGCCTTACCCGACGCGAACTCGACGATCTCCTTGCTGATGCGCACGCTGCACCAGTCATGGCCACACATCGCGCAGAAGTCCGTGTCGACGTCGAGGTCCTCGTCGTGGAAGGCGCGCGCAGTGTCGGGGTCGAAGGACAGCTCGAAGTGCCGCTCCCAGTTGAGCGCCGCCCGCGCCTTCGTGAGCTCATCGTCACGATCGCGCGTCCCCGGAATACCGAGGGCAACGTCCGCCGCGTGGGCGGCGATCTTGTAGGCGATGCAGCCCTGCTTGACGTCGTCCTTCTTGGGCAGACCCAGGTGCTCCTTCGGTGTCACATAACAAAGCATGCTGGCGCCGTGCCAAGCCGCCGCCGTCGCGCCGATGCAACTCGTGATGTGGTCGTAGCCCGGAAAGATGTCGGTCACGAGAGGGCCGAGCACATAGAAGGGCGCGCCGTGGCAGAGCCGACGCTGCAATTTCATGTTGTACTCGATCTGGTCGAAGGGCACGTGGCCGGGGCCTTCGACCATGACTTGAACACCCTTCTGCCAAGCTCGTTCGGTGAGTTCGCCAAGCGTCTCGAGTTCGGCGAGCTGGGCCGCATCGCTCGCGTCGGCGAGGCCGCCGGGCCGCAGACCATCGCCGATCGAGAAGGTCACGTCGTACTCGCGCATGACATCACAGATGTCGTCCCAGAGCGTGTACATGAGGTTTTCCTTGCCGTGGTGGATCATCCACTTGGCGAGGAGCGAACCACCGCGCGAGACGATGCCGATCAAGCGGTCCTTGACGAAGCGCAGGTGGTCATAGCGCACGCCCGCGTGGATCGTGAAGTAGTCGACGCCCTGCTTGGCCTGGTGCTCGAGGGTCGCGAGCACGGTCTTCGCGTCGAGGTCCTCGATGCGACGACCGAGGATCATCGAGTAGATCGGCACGGTGCCGATCGGCACCGTGCTGGCGCGCAGGATAGCCTCGCGACAAGCATCGAGGTCGCCACCGGTCGAGAGGTCCATGACCGTGTCGGCCCCCCAACGAACGGACCACTCGAGCTTCTCGACTTCTTGTTCGGTGCCCGAGCTCACAGGCGAAGCGCCGAGGTTGGCGTTGATCTTGGTCTTGGACGCCCGGCCGATGGCCATCGGGTCGAGGCGGTAGCCCAAGTGCACGCGGTTGGCAGGTATGACCATGCGACCCGCCGCGACCTCGTCGCGCACGAGCTCCGGCGTGAGGTGCGGCTCGCGCTCGGCAACGCGTCGCATCTGCTGTGTGATCTCGCCAAGGCGCGCGCGCTCGAGCTGGGTCACGGCGCTCGCTCCCTGACGCGGCGCGGCGTTGAAGTCCCAGGCCGTCTTGTCGCTCGGCTCGGGCATGCCTGGCGTGTCCGGCGAAGCGAAGGCCCGCGGCCCACCGAGCTCGGGCGCGCGCGCAAAGCTGCCCGGACTGGTCCCGGCCTTGGTCGACGAAGGGTGAAGCGCGCCCTGGAGCGGCAGGGTGTAAGACGGCTTCGAAGAAGCGTTGTCGATCGACGTCATGTGCGGGCCTCGCATCTCGAGCTGCGGCTCGTGGCGCAAGCGCGCACGGAAGGCCGTGGCAGCGGACAGCTGCACCTGGGTCGTCTCCGCCGCTTCCCTACGCCGGTCCGAACCGGATCAGGTTCCACGGGTGC